>JBDHVF010000191.1:0-11163 GCA_039809605.1 Polyangiales bacterium
GCCCGCGCCGTTCGACAGCGCGTCGCCGCCCCGCTCGCCGTCGGTCGCCGCGGCGCCCGCGCGCCCGCTGCGGCCCGCGGCGGCGTTGTCGGCCACGATCACCACGTCTTGCACGGTGAGGTCGGGCGCGTTGCGCGCGAAGAGCCCGTAGCAGCTCGCCCCGTCGACCGCCGCGAGCAGCCGGCTCTCGACGCGCAGGCCGAGGAGCCTCACGCCCGACACGTTCTCGACCGACACGCCGACGCGGGGCGCGCGCACGACGGACTCTCGCGCGCCCGTGGCGTCGCGCGCGACCCACTGGGGCGCGCCGCCGACCGAGACGTAGCGCCCGACGATGGTGACCGCGCGGTCGATGCGCACGAAGCCCGCCGCGCCCGCGCTCGTGGAGTCGTAGAGCCCCTCTTGCACCAGGATCACCGAGCGGCCGAGGGCGCGCGCGCGCTCGAGCGCGAAGGGCAGCGAGCGCACGGGCGCGTCGGGCGTGGCGCCCGCGGTCATCTCGTCGGCGCCGCCCTCGGCGACGAACACCGACTGCGACGCGACGCCGTCGACGTGGTCGCAGTCCTGGTCGACGCCGTCGCCGACGGGGTCCATGTCGCCCACGTGGCACACGGGGGCCACGTCGGCGTCGGCGCCGCCGTCGGGCAGCTCGCACCGCAGCGGCTCGGAGCCCGCGACGGGCCGGTAGCCCTCGCGGCAGCGCACGTTGGTGGTGGGGCATGCGGTGAGCGTGCAGACGAGCGCGATCGAACCGAGCCAGCGCGAGTGTCGAAGCATGGGCAGCGCGCGCAGCATACTCGATCCGCCCCGCCGTGGCGCAGCTTCTTGCAGCCACGCGCGGGCGTCAGCTCCCTCGCGCGCCGCGGGCCTTGCCGAGGCCCAGGAGCTTCGCGGTCTCGACCACGGGGATGGGCAGGAGCGCGAGCGCGCCGACGATCCACACCTCGCGCGCGCTCCACGCGTGGTCGGTGCGGAACACGGGCTGGAGCGCGGGCACGAGCACCGACAGGCCGTGGATGGCCGCGGAGACGAACACCGCGGCGATGAGCCACGGGTTCGAGAGGAAGCGCAGCTTGAAGATCGACGCCGAGCGCGAGCGGCAGTTGAACGCGTGCGCGAGCGGCGAGAGCGCGAGCAGCGTGAAGACCATCGTGAGCTTCGAGCGCTGCACCTCGTAGGCCGAGTGGGCGCCGTCCCAGAGCGGGAGCCAGTAGACCACCATCGCGCTCGCGGCCATGAGCACGCCGATGACGAGGATGCCCATCCAGTCGCGGCGGTCGAGGATGGGGTCGCCCTGGGCGCGCGGGGGCTCCTGCATCTGGCCGGGCTCGGGGGGGTCGATGCCGAGCGCGAGCGCGGGCAGGCCGTTGGTCACGAGGTTGATCCAGAGGATCTGGAGCGCCGTGAGCGGCGGCACCTCCTCGGGCGGGAAGAAGCTCGTGACGAACACCGCGATGCAGAGCCCCGCGTTCGAGCTCAGGAGGAAGAAGATCGACTTCTGGATGTTGCGGTAGATCGCGCGGCCCTCGCGCACGGCGTCGATGATCGTGGCGAAGTTGTCGTCCTGCAGCACCATGTCGGCCGCCTCGCGCGCCACGTCGGTGCCCGAGCGGCCCATCGCCACGCCGATGGCGGCCTGCTTGATCGCGGGCGCGTCGTTCACCCCGTCGCCCGTCATCGCCACGGTCTCGCCCTCGACGTCCTGCAGCGCGCGCACGATGCGGAGCTTGTGCTCGGGGTCGACGCGCGCGAACACCCGCACCCGCGGCAGCACCTCGGCCAGGGCCCCGTCGCTCATGCCCCGGAGCTCCTCGCCCGTGACGACCAGGGCGCGGGCGTCCCAGAGCCCGAGCTCCTTCGCGATGGCCTGGGCGGTGACCGGGTGGTCGCCGGTGATCATCACCACGCGGATGCCCGCGGCGTGGGCCGCCGCGATGGCCGCGCGGGCCTCGGCGCGCGGCGGGTCGATCATGCCCACCATGCCCACGAAGACCAGGTCGCGCTCGGCCTCGGCCTTGTCGAGCAGCTCCTCGCCGCCGTCGCGCGTGGCCATCGCGAGCACGCGCAGCGCCCTGGCCGAGAACCCCTCGGCGCAGGCCGTGAGCGCGCCCCGCCGCGCGTCGTCGAGGTCGACCACGCCCTCGTCGGTCATCACCTTCGTGCAGAGCGGAAGCAGGAGGTCGACGGCGCCCTTGACGTGCGCGGTGTGCGAGCCGTGCCCCTCGGCGCCCGCCTCGCGCGTGACCACCGTCATGCGCTTGCGCGCGCTGTTGAAGGGAACGGTGTAGACCTCCTCGCGGCGCCCGAGGGCGCTGCGCCGCTCGACCTGCACCTTGGCCGCGAGCGCGAGCAGGGCGGCCTCGGTCGGGTCGCCCGTCACCTCGGTCGAGCCCCCCGAGCGCTTGACCCGCGCGGTGTTCACCACGGCGCCGACGCGGATCACCTCGCGCACGGCCTCGGGCGGGTCGTCGACGCTCCGGCCCGCTTCGAAGAGCTCTCCGCGGTCGTCGTAGCCCTCGCCCGTGACGGTGACCTCGTGGCCGTCGACGGCGATCACGCGCACGGTCATCTCGTTGCGGGTGAGCGTGCCGGTCTTGTCCGAGCACACCACCGTGGCGCACCCGAGGGTCTCGACGGCCGCGAGCTTGCGGATGATGGCCCCGCGCTGGGCCATGCGCTGCATGCCGAGCGCGAGGGTGATCGACGTGATGGCGGGCAGCCCCTCGGGGATCACCGCCACCGCGAGGCTCACGGCCGTGAGCAGGAGCACGTGCCACGCCACGTCGCCCTGGATGGCCCCGATGGCGAAGAGCGCGGCGCTCAGGGCGACGGTGATCCAGAGGATGCGCTTGCCGAACTGCTCGAGGTGCTGCTCGAGGGGCGACTGCTGCTTCTCGACGTCGGCGAGCATGCGCCCCACGCGGCCGACCTGCGTGTCGCGGCCCGTGGCGACCACGAGCCCGCGGCCCTCGCCGTTGACCACCGTGGTGCCCGAGAACACCATGTTCATCTGGTCGGCGAGCGGGGTGGTGGGCGGGAGCTTCGCCGAGGCGTTCTTGTCGACCGGCGTGCTCTCGCCCGTGAGCTCGCCCTCGACCGTGTGGAGCTCCGTGGCGGAGATGAGCCGCAGGTCGGCCGGCACCTTGTCGCCCGCCTCGAGCAGCACCACGTCGCCCGGCACGAGCTGCCGCGCGTCGGCCACCACGACCTCGCCCGAGCGCAGCACCTTGCAGCGCGCCGCCGAGAGCTTGACCAGCGCGTCGAGGGCCTTCTCGGCCTTCTTCTCCTGGTAGAACCCGATGAGGGCGTTGACCACGACGATGGTCAGGATCGCGATGGCGTCGCTGAAGCGCGACACGCCGGCGCCCCGCTCGTGGCCCCACAGCGCCACGCCCACCGCGATCGCCGCCGCCGCGAGCAGCGTGCCCACGAGCGGGTTCAAGAACTGCCCCGCGAGCTGGCGCAACACCGAGGGCCGCGGCGGCGGTGGCAGCGCGTTGGGCCCGAACTCCGCGCGCAGCCGCTGGACGTCGGCGGTCGAGAGGCCGTGCTCGAGGTCGGTGCCTCGGGCGCGCGCGATCTCCTCGAGCGTCATCGCGTGCCATGCAGGGTCGATGTTCGCCATCCGAGCGGCGAACCATAGAGCAGACGGCCGCGCCCGACCAGCGGAGCGCAAACGGGCTCAGCGCGCGCGGGGGGGCTTCGTCCGCGGCTCGGCGCGTGCTTTCTGCCTGCGCACCTCGCGCGCACGCGCGGCCTCGCCCGCGAGCTTGCGCCAGCTCTCGAAGCGCTCGCGGGAGAGGGCGCCCGACGCCACGGCCTCGCGCACCGCGCACCCGGCGTCGGCCCCGTGGGCGCAGTCGCGGAAGCGGCACCGCGCCGCGAGGGCGGCGACGTCTTCGAACGCCGCGTCGAGGCCGCGGGAGACGTCCCAGAGCTGCAGCTCTCGCATGCCGGGCGTGTCGATGAGCAGGGCGCCCGAGGGCAGCACGAAGAGCTCTCGGCGCGAGGTGGTGTGCTTGCCCCGCTGGTCGTGCTCGCGCACCTCGCCGGTGCGCTGCGCGTCGCGCGCGAGCAGGGCGTTGACCAGCGTGGATTTGCCCACGCCCGACGACCCGAGGAAGGCCACCGTCGCCCGCGGCCTCGCGAGCTCGCGCAGCCGCCCGAGGCCCGCGCCCGTGCGCGCGCTCGTGACGATCACCTCGGCGCGCCCGGCCACCGCGGCGGCCTCGGCCACGCGCGCGGCGAGGTCGCACGCGAGGTCGCCCTTGGTGAGCAGCACCACGGGCGTCGCGCCGCTCTCCCACGCGACCGCGAGGTAGCGCTCGATGCGCCGGGGGTTGAAGTCTCCGTCGAGACCCACGGTGATGAACACCACGTCGACGTTGGCCGCCACCACCTGCTCGTCGCCGCGGTGCCCGGCGGCCTTGCGCGAGAACTTCGTCGCGCGCGGCAGGAGCGCCCTCACCCGCGCGCGCCCCCCCTCGACGGGCTCGAGCGCGACCCAGTCGCCCACAGCGGGCAGCGCCCCGCGGCCCGACGCGCGCCCGAGCAGCCGCCCCACGCACTCGGCGGCGTACTCGGCGCCGCCGGCCCACACGCGGTACTCGCCCTTCTCCTCGGAGACCACGCGGCCCGCGACGGCCCCGTCGAGCCCGAGCGCTTCGAACGCCGCGCGGTGCGCGTCGGACATGCCGAGCTCCTGGTCGTTCGGGATCGCCGCCACGGGGTGCGCCCCGGACGATACACGTTGTCAGGGGTGCAGCGAGAGGCCCGCGAAGACGTTGAAGCCGTTCATCCCGTCGTCGCCGAAGAGGCCCACGTAGCCGCCGCGCAGCTCGAGGTCGAGCACGGGGATCACGTGCCACGAGAGGCCGCCGCCCACCTCGAAGAGAAAGCCCGCGTTGAAGGGCGCGCCCGCGGGCGCGCGCTGGTAGCCCGCCGACGCGTAGCCCATGGGGTCGATCGAGAAGCCCGGGAGCGACGGGCGCAGCGTGGCGATGGCCCCGGCGCCCCAGCCCGTCTTGCCCTGGTCTCCGCCGCTCAGGGTCTCGCCGTAGGCCCCCACCTGAAACCACGGGAGGAGCCCCACCGCGCCCTCGGCGCGCGCCATGAACATGGTGCTCGCGCTGCCTCCGCCGCTGATGCGCTCGACGCCGCCGTAGGCGCCGAGGCGAAACTGCGCGCGGGCCTCGCGCGGCGCGAGCGCCACGCCGACAACGATCGCCAGGGGGGCGAGGCACCGGGTCACGAACGCGGGGGCCTTGTGCTTCATGGGAGTCTCCGTTGAAGAGGGGTCACTCGCCGAGCTCGAGGGTCATCTCGATCATGGTGGGGCGGAAGCCGGCCTCTCGAAACACCGCCTGCGCGCGCTCGTTCGAGACCGCCGTGTGTAGTACGACGCGGGGCACCGACCTCTGGCGCACCTCGGCGACGAAGGCGTCGACGAGCCGCTTGCCCACCCCGCGCCCCCGCGCCTCGTCGCGCACCAGGATGTCATGCAGCGCCGCGTGCCGGTCGAGCAGGAGGTTCCAGTCGCGCTCCTCGATGCGGCCGTAGAGGTACCCGAGCACCTCGCCGTCGCGGTCGACCGCCACGCGCAGCAGCGCGTCGGGGTTCTGGAGCTCGCGCGCGAACCAACGCCGGTAGCCCTTCTCGACCTCGGGTGGCAAGAGGTAGCGCCGGTCGTCGATCGCGTGGTGAAAGCGCACGAGCGCGCCCGCGAGGTCGCCCATCGCGGGCAGGTCGTCCGCGGTCGCCGCGCGCACGGTGAAGTCTTCTTCGCTCATCGCGCAATCGTAACGCCCCCCATCGCCCGCGAGGAGTGGTGCGATACGCCCCAGGTCCCGGATGCGATATACCGTGGGGCGATGACGGACGACGCGAGCGCGGCCTCGCCCTGGGCCCCGGTGACCGCAGCGCGCTGGTTCGCGCGCGTCGTGGGCGGGGCGGCGCTCGCGGGGGCGCTGATCGCGTGCGTCGCCCCGCTGCGCGAGGCGCGGTGGTGGTACCCGGGCCACGGGTACACGCAGCCCTGGGCGCTCGCGTGGTGCGCGCTCTACGTCGTGGGCGAGCGCGCGCGCGCGGCGCGGCCGGGGCTCTCCCGCGCCCTCGACGTGGTGTGGTTCGCGGCGACGGCGTGGGCGCTCTCGGGCTTCGCCGAGCTCGTCGCGTACGTGCTCACGCACGTCACCACGGGAGACCTCTTCTACGGGGTCTTTCTCGGCGCGCAGCGGCTCCGCGCGGGCGCCGCGGTCTACGACATGGCGGGCCTCGCCGAGAGCGTGAACGCCTCGCCCTTCGCCATCACCCTGCTCGCGCCCTTCGGGCGCATGAGCCGCATGGAGTTCCTGCCGTGGTGGCTCGCCGCGCAGGTGGCGCTGCTCGGCGCGTACCTCTTCTACGGCTGGCGCTGGGTGGTCGACGCCCGCGCGGCGCGCGGCGAGCGCGCGGGCATGGCCGACCTCGGGCTCCTGGTCGCCACGACGCTGACCTTCAACTCCCTCCAGCGCTCGGTGCGGCTCGGGCAGCTCGACCTCTTGATGATGGCGACGCTGGCGGCGGGCTCGTACCACCTCTCCCGCGCGCTCTCGGGGCGCGGGCCCGCGGCGCGCCACGGCGCGATCGGCGGCGCCCTCGTGGCCGTGGCCGTCGCGGTGAAGATCCTGCCCGCGGTGATGCTCGGCCCGCCCCTGGTGTTCGCCGCGCTGCACCTCGCCCGCACGCGCGACGGTGCCTTCGCGCGCTCGCTCGCGCCGGCCGCCGTCGCCTTCGCGCTCACCCTGGGCTCGGCCGCGGCGCTCTCGGTGGCCGTGGTGTCGCCGCGCGAGGCCGCGCGCTTCGTCGACAACGCCGCGCTCCTCAGCCGCGGCTCGTCGCTCGGGGTCAACTACGCCGTGGTGGGGCGCTTCGCGAAGTACCGCGACCCGTCGCTGCGCTTTCGCCACCGGCCCCTCGAAGACCGCGACCTCGCGCTGCTCGCGCCCCTTCGCGCCGTGACGCTCGCGCTCTGGGCCGCGCTCGCGTGGCGCCTCTCTCGGCGCGCGGCGCCGCTCCTCTTCGCGCTCGGGCTCGCGTCGATCCCCCTGGTCGCGCCCGCGTGCTGGGACGTCTACTACCTCTGGTGCGGGCTCCTGCCGTGGTGGGTCGTGTCGCGGTCGTCGCGCGAGGGCCGCCCGCGGGCCCTCTTGAGGGGCGCCTCGCCCGCGCTGGTGGCGCTGCTGCGCGCGGCGCTCGTGGCGGGCGCGTACGCGCTCATGGGGCTCACGAGCGCGGGCGTGGTGCGCGAGCTCGGCTCGCACGCGGCCGACACCCTCGACGTGCCGCTGTGGTTCGACGAGGCGAGGCTCGCGGGCCTGGCGCTGCTGCTCGCCCTCCTCGCGTGGGAGCTCTTCGAGGAGCGCGCTACGCCCGCTTGACGTCGCGGCGGCGCACCACGTCGCGGTAGCGCTCGCGCTCGCGCACGAGGCGCCAGTCGTCGCCGTCGACCAGCACCTCGGCGGGCCGCGCGCGGAGGTTGTACTGCGACGCCATCGCGTAGCCGTAGGCGCCCGCGTTGCCCACCACCACGAGGTCGCCCTCCTCGGGCGCGGGCATCCGGCGCTCCTCGGCGAGCAGGTCGCCGCTCTCGCAGATGGGGCCCGTGACGAAGCAGCGCTCGGGCTCGCGCTCGCGGCGGGGATAGCTCACCGCCGGGTGCCAGGCTTGATAGAGCGCCGGGCGGATGAGGTGGTGCATCCCCGAGTCGGTGCCCACGAAGACCCGGTCGCGCGTGCGCTTGACGGTGGTGACCCGCGCGACGAGCACCCCCGACTCGCACACCACGTAGCGCCCGGGCTCGAGCAGGAGCGTGAGCGGGCGGCCGTAGCGCTTCGCGGCGGCGGCGAAGCGCGCGGTGACGGCGCGGCCCCACGCGTCGAGGTCGACGGGAGACTCGTCCTCGCGGTAGGGCACGCCGAAGCCTCCGCCCGCGTCGACGAACTCGAGGTCGGGGAAGTCGACCAGCAGCGCCAGCAGCGCGTCGAGCGCCTCGAGGAAGAGCCCGAGCTCGAAGATGCCCGAGCCGATGTGCTGGTGCAGCCCCACCACGCGCAGCCCGTGCTCGGCCGCGATGGCGCGCGCCTCGGGCAGCTCCTCGGGCGCGAGGCCGAACTTGCTCTCGGGCCCCGCGGTGACCACGTGCGGGTGGTGCCCGCCGCCCACGTCGAGGTTGACCCGCAGCGACACCTTCGCGCCGGGGGCGATCTTGCCGTAGCGCCGCAGCGACGAGAGCGCGTCGAGGTTGATCATCACGCCCTCGCGGTGCACCGCGCGCAGGTCGTCGTCGCTCGGCATGTTGCCCGAGTAGATGATGTGCTTCTTTCGAAAGCCCACCTCGCGCGCGAGGAGCACCTCCCAGGGCGACACCGTGTCGACGCCGAGCCCCTGGCGCCGCACGAGGTCGAGCAGGGCGGGGTTCGAGTTGGCCTTCATCGCGTAGCGCACGCCCGCGCCGGGAAAGGCCCTCACGAGCGCGCGGCTGCGCGCCCTGACGAGCCTCGCCGAGTAGGCGTAGAGGGGCGTGCCGAAGCGGGCGGCGAGGGCCGCGGCGCGCTTCGGGCCGAGCCAGATGGCGCCGCTCACGCGCGCGCCCCGAAGAGCTCGCGGTGCAGCGCGCGCACGGCCTCGTCGCCGCGGTCGCCCGCGACCACCAGGCTCACGTTGATGGCGCTCGCGCCCATCGAGATGAGCTCGACGGCCACGCCCTCGCGGCCGAGGGCGGCGAAGATGCGCGGGCACACGTCGGGGCTCTGGAGCAGCCCCGCGGCCACCACGCACACGAGCGTGCGGCCGCGCGCGACCGACACCTCGCCGATGGACGAGAGCTCGGCGAGGGCGGCGTCGAGGCCCTCCTCGCGGTCGACGGTGCAGCTCACGCTCACCTCGCTCGTCGACACGAGGTCGACCACCACGCGGTGCCGCGCGAACGCCTCGAAGATCCTCGCGAGAAAGCCGTGCGCGAGGAGCATGCGCGTCGAGACCACGTTCACCACGGCGACGCCGCGCTTGTGCGCGATGGCGCGGGCGCCCCGGGCCGAGACGTCGCCGCCGGCGGTGATGACCGTGCCCGGGTGCGCGGGCTCGAAGGTGTTCTTCACCCGCACGGGGATTCCCCTGCGCACCGCGGGGTGGATGGTCTTCGGGTGCAGCACCTTCGCGCCGAAGTACGCGAGCTCGGCGGCCTCGTCGAACGACAGCGCGGGGATGGTGTGGGCCTCGGGCACCACGCGGGGGTCGGCGCTCATCACGCCGGGCACGTCGGTCCAGATCTCGATCTCGTCGGCCCCGACGGCGGCGCCCACGAGCGCGGCGCTGTAATCGCTGCCGCCGCGGCCCAGGGTCGTGACGCGCCCGTCTCGCGTCTTGCCGATGAAGCCCGTGATCACGGGCACCCTGCCCGAGCGCGCGAGGGCCGTGACGGCGCCGCGCATCGCCGCCTCGCTCTCGGCGAGGGGCTCGGCGCCGCCGAACTGGTCGTCGGTGACCATGCCCACGTCGAAGGCGTCGTGGTGCGTCGCGGGCACTCCCCTCGCGGTGAGGGTCGCGGCCACGCCGCGCACCGAGATGCGCTCGCCGTAGGAGGCCACGAGGTCGGTGAGCGCGGGGGTGGCCTCGCGGCGCTTCGCGACCTCGTCGAGCGCGTCGCGCAGGCCCGCGAGCTCGGGGGCGATGACGGCGGGGTCGACGCCGAGGCCCGCGAGCAGCGAGGTGACGCGCGCCTCGACGGGGGACGCATCGGGAGCCCCGGCGGCGGCGCGGGCAGCGGCCGTGAGGAGCATGTCGGTGACCTTCGAAGCGGCGCTCACCACGACCACGGGCTCGAGGGCGAGCGAGCCGCGGACGATCTCACACAGGTTCGACACGCGCGCCGGGTCGCCGACGGACGTGCCTCCGAACTTCATCACTCGCATGGCGCGCGATGTATCAGACTCGGCGGGGGTTTGTGAAACGCGCGGGCGCGATCAGGGCGTGGCGGGGCAGCCCGCGTGCGCGGCGAGGCACTGGCGCATGTCGCGGTAGAGCGACGGGCAGTCGGCGCCCACGCAGCGGCAGCCGCCGAGGCCCACGCACGTGCGGCCGTTCCACGCGTAGCCGAGGAAGAGGTCGCAGCGGCCGTCGGCGCTGGCGTCCTGCGGGGCGCACGCGGGCGCGACGCCGCCGTCGGAGGCGCCCGAGCACGCGCCGCGGTGCTGGTAGGGCCGGCCCACGCAGGTGGAGCTCGACTCGAACGTCGCGCCGTCGCAGCCGCAGAAGGGCGAGAGGTCGGCGGTGCAGCCGCGCACGGGCACGCAGGTCCAGATCGTGTCGCAGCCGGGCGGGCCGTCGCAGAGCATCGACGGCGGGCAGTCGCCCGTCGAGCGGCACGAGCGCGGCACGGGGACGTCTTCGGGCGGCCCCGCGTCGACGCACGCGCGGCCGGTGCACGCGAGCATGCCGGTGCTGTCGCAGAAGCAGATGTTGCAGCCGTCGGGCGACGGGCAGCTCTGCCCGCGGGGGCACACCCTGCCGTCGCCCAGGTCGCAGCCGGGCGGAGGCCCCGCGTCGATGATCTCGCACGGCCCGCGGTGCTGGTACGAGCGCGTGGGGCAGGTCGAGCTCGCGTAGAAGGTCACGCCGTCGCAGCCGCAGTAGGGCGCGAGGTCGGCGGTGCAGGGCCGCCCGAGCGCGGGGCCGCAGTAGCTCGGCGTGTCGCAGCCCTCGTGGGCGCCGCACTCCTCGCCCGCGCGGCAGTCGGCGCTCGTGATGCACGTGCGAGGTGCGTCGCCCGGAATCGGTGCGTCGGTGGGCGGCGCGTCGGCGCCCGCGTCGCCCGAGGGCCGCACGACGTCGCCGCCACAGCCCGCGAGCGCGAGCGCCGCGATGAACAGTAGCGAGCCGCGAATGGAAAGCATCGAATCACTCCTTGTGTGGTGTCTCTACGACATCCGCGGCCCACGGTGGCACAGACACCGAGGGTTGCGCGTCGGCGAGGGAGGTTTCACCAAGAAGCGTGCCCGTCGGTGACGACGCGACGGGCGCGTCCGCGCGTGGAATGCGGGCGTTGGGGTCGCGCGTCCGCGCGTGGAATGCGGGCGTCGGGGTTGCGCATCCGCGCGTGGAATGCGGGCGTTGGGGTTGCGCATC
>JBDHVF010000192.1:0-11138 GCA_039809605.1 Polyangiales bacterium
GGCCCTCGCTCGCGCGCCGGCGCGTGACGCTCGCGCCCGTGGCGCCCGCGGCGCCCGCGGCGCGCGAGTCCGCCGAGCCCGCGGTGGGCCACCACTTTCAGCTCCCCACGGCGCGCGTGCTCCGCTACGGCGACGTGCTCGGCCACTACATCAGCCACCTGGGCTGGGTGGGGCTGCGCTACGGGCTCACGCGCTCGGTCGACGTGGGGGTGGGCGTCCCGTACTACTTCGCGGGCATCTCCGCCGACGTGCGCGTGGCCTTCGTGCAGCGGCGCGGCGTGGCCGTCTCGTGGTGGGGCTACGTCTCCATCCCCTTCAAGCCCGACGGCGAGTACCCCACGTCGAACCTCGGGTTCACGTGGGCGTACGCGGGCATGGGCTGGCTCACCGGCCCCCTCGTCTCGCTCTGGAGCGGCCGCGTGGGCGTGCACCTCGGCCTGCACGCCGCGCAGCGCACGGGCCTCGGGGGCCTGTGGGGCATGGCCCACGCGACCGTCGACGTGCGCGTGATCGACGGCGTGAAGGTCATCGGCCAGGCCATGGCCCTCTACGAGGTCGCCGAAGAGAGCGGCGACCGCGCCCGCGCGCTGCTCGGCAACGGCGCGCGGCGCTTCATGCCCATGGCCCTCGGCGGCGTGCGCTTCTACACCCGCCGCTTCGCCGCCGACGTGGGCGCGCTCGTGCCCCTCAGCGAGCAGTCACCGCTCTACTCCGACAGCCTCGTCGTGCTGCCCTGGATGTCGCTCTCGCACCTCTTCTGAGGCGCGTCAGTTGAGCATGCGCGGCTCGTCGTCGCCGGGCTCGTCGTCGCCCGTGCGCGCGACGGGCCCCGAGTGGTGGTGCACCATGCGCCACGCGCCCGCCTCGCGCACGAAGAGGTTGGTCGCGGCCATGGTGCCGCTGCTCTCGCCCGAGAGCTCCTCGATGCACACGACGCAGGCGACGGGGCCGAGCACGGTCACGCGCGTGTCGGTGGTGCGCACCTCGGGGGCGCCGTTGTCGAAGATCGCGCGCCACGAGCGCATCACGAGCTCGCGCCCCTCGAGCGGCTCCCAGCCCGGGTGCACGCACAGCACCGTGGCCTCGCGCGACCAGAGGATGTCCATCGCGACGAGGTCCTGCGCGCGAAAGGCCGCGTAGAACGCGTCGTTGGCGCCGAGCACCGCGCGCTCGTCGGGGCTCATCGCGCGGGCTCCCGGTCGGTGAGCACCGACACCTCGAGGTCGCCGAACTCGTCGTCGGCGGGCCTCGGCGGCGGCGCCGACGGCACGATCGACGGAAGGTGCGAGGCGTCGCCCTCGAGCATGCGGAGGTAGACCTCCGCGGGGCGCTGGTTGGGGTCGAGCGAGAGGGCCTTGCGCCACGCGGCCTCGGCGTCGTCGCGGCGCCCGAGGCGGTAGTACGTGAGCCCCAGCGCCACGCGCGCGGGGGCGTGCTCGGGCGCGCGCGCCGCGGCCGCCTCGAGCTCGGTGAGGGCGCCCGCGAGGTCGCCGTCGCTGCGCAGCACCACGCCGAGGCGCGTGCGGAGCTCCACGCGGTCGGGGCAGAGCGCGAGGGCCTTGCGGTACTCGTCGGCGGCCTCGGGGTACAGGCTCAGCTCCTCGTAGGCGTGCGCCGTCGCGGCGTGCAGGTCGGCGAGGCGCCCGCGCGCGTACGCGTCGATGCGCTCGCCCGTGCGCGCCGAGGTGCTCACGGCGTTCGAGACGCGCCGCGCCTCGGAGTAGAGCCCCAGCTCGTTGCAGGTGATCGCGAGGTTGATGGCGGCCTCGGTGCGCGTGGGGTCGAGCGCCAGCGCGCGCCCGAAGCTCTCGCGCGCGGCGTTGAGGTCGCCGAGCTCGTGCTGCGTCAGCCCGAGGAGCTGGTGGGCCTCGGCGGCCGACCCGTCTTGCCTGACGACCTCGCGGAGCAGCGTCGCCGCGGTGTTGAAATCGCGGCGCGCGTAGTGCTCGCGGGCCAGGGTGAGGAGCTGTCGAAGCGGGTCGTTCACGTTGCACCACGTAGCCGCCGCCCGAAGGGGCGCGACGGCGTGGCGCCCACGTTACCGCTACCGCCGGGGCGGTGTCTCGTGGTTCGCGCCCGAGGGCTCGACGTCCTCGGTGGCGCCCGTGGTGTCTTCGGTGGTGCCCGCCTCGCCCTCGGGGCGCACGGGCGTGGTCGGGCCCGGCCCGAGCCGTTGCAGGTGCTCCCGCGCCGCCGCGGCCTCGCCCGCCCGCGGGTACGCCTCGACGAGCTCGGTGAAGGCCCCGCGCGCCTCCGAGGGGCGGTCCATGCGGAGGTACACCTCACCGAGTCGAAGGAGCGCGAGCGGCTCGAGGCCCGAGTCGTGGAAGTTCGCCAGCACGCCGAGCAGCCGGCTCGCGGCGGCGGCGTAGTGGTCGCGCGAGCTGTAGAAGCTCGCGACGTAGACCTCGTGGCGCGCGAGCACCTCTCGCACCCGGCGCAGGTAGCGCCGCGCCTCGGGCGCGTGCTCCGAGCTGGCGTGGTCGCGCACGAAGCGGGCGAGGGCCTGCTCGGCGTCGTGCGCCGCGCTGAGGTCGCGCTCCCAGCTCGGTGGCGTGAGGAACCAGTCTTCGGGCATCTGCTCGAGGTGGCAGCGCGCGATCATGAAGCGCGCGTACGGCGCCTCGGCGTGGCCCGGGTGATACCGCAGCCACGCGCGGTACGCCGCGAGCGCCTCGGTGTAGCGCTCCTGCCGGAACTCGATGTCGGCCAGGCGGAGCTCCGCGAGGGTGGCCTGGCGGCTCGTGGCGTTGCCCCGCTGGATCGCGCGGAACGCCTCGGTCGCCTCGGGCCACGACTCGTCGCGGAAGAGGTCCATCGCGCGCTGGTAGCGCCGCTCGGCTTCATCGCTGGGCGACGCGCCCGCGCGCGGGGCGCTGCTCGTGGTCGCGCACGCGGGCGCCACCGCGGCGGAGAGTGCGGCGAGCGCGAGCGCGGCGAGTCTCGGGGTGAGCGGCATCGTGGGGCGCCGAGCCATTACCCCAGATCGCCACCGCGGGCAACGACGCGGTGCCGCGCGCTACGGGAGGCTGTACGGCGAGAGGAAGGTCCACACGCGCGTCGCGAGGTTCGACGGGCACGCGTGGCCGCCGCCGTCGAAGATCGTGGTCGACACCGTGTGCCCGCGCGCGCGCAGGAGCGCTTCGAGCGTGCACGTGTGATAGACCGACACCATCGTGTCGTCGGTGCCGTGAAAGAGCGCCGCGGGGATGCGACGCCCCGTCGACGCCACGGGCACCGGGAGCTCGGCGCCGGTGCAGTTGCACCAGCCCGACTGCGTCGAGAGCGCCGCGCAGGTCGTGCCGTGGCCGCGGAAGGCGCACGCCCGCTGGGGGTAGCAGCGCGAGAGCCCCGCGGAGTTCTCGCCAAAACCCACCACGCGGTCGCGCAGCACCTGCGAGACCATGTACGCCATGAACCCGCCGTTCGAGTGGCCGTACGCGTAGACCCTGCGCGGGTCGACGCCGTACGCGCGCCGCGCCTCTTGAATGATCGCGCGCACGAGCACGAGGTCTTCGTTGGTGTCGGGGTCGGGGTCGCGCGCGGTCTCCCAGTAGGTGCCGTCGCCGCCGGGGTGGTCGAAGTCGGCGCCCTCGCCGCCGAACCATCGCGACGAGGGCGCGATCACGATCACGTTCTGGCTCGCCACCAGCGCGCCCGCGCCCGACTCGAGCAGGATCACCTGCCCGTCGCCGTTGGTGCCGTGAAAGGCCACCATGAGCGCCGGGTTCGGCGCGAGCCTCGCGGGCATCTGGATCCACACGTCGCGCCGGTTGCCGAGCACCCGCAGCACCGTGAGGAACTCTCGCCCGTCGGTGCGCACCGGGAACGTGCCGACGTACGACACCGGGTCGGCCGGCACGCCCGAAGGCGCGTCCGTCGAGGCATCGATCGACACGTCGGGCGAGGGGAGGTCGGCCGCCACGTCGGGCCGGTCCGCGATCACGTCGAGCGTCGGAGCCGTGTCGACGGTGACGTCGGGGCGGTCCAGCGTCGCATCGACGACCGCGACGTCGGGGCGGTCGACGGCGGCGTCGATGACGGTGACGTCGGGGCGGTCGACGGGCGCGTCGACGACGGTGACGTCGGGGCGGTCGGCGATGACGGGTCGATCGACGGCGACGTCGACGACGGTGACGTCGGGGCGGTCGACGGGCGCGTCGACGACGGTGACGTCGGGGCGGTCGACGACGACGGGTCGATCGACGGCAACGTCGATGACGACGTCCTCGGGTCGATCGACGGAGGCATCGACGACGACAGGGCGGTCGGTGACCACGGGCGCGTCGGTGACCACGGGCGCGTCCGTCGGCGTGGTCGTGTCGGGCGCGACGACGACGTCCGCAGGCGCATCGGGCGCGACGACGACGTCCGCGGGGGCGTCGTCGATCGGCGGCGCGTCGCGCATCACGCTCGCGTCGACCCTCACCGTCGGGTCGACGGGCGTGCCCTGAATGGGCGGCGGGTTCGTCGTGAAGCCCGGCGTGACGACGCCGGAGTCGTCGGCGGGAGGCTCCGCGCCGCACCCCTGGAGCGCGAGCAGGAGCGCCGTGCAAGGCAGCAGTGTGCGACGTGGCATCGGGCCTCTGGGAGTGCCCGAGAACCGCGCAGGCTGTCAACCACCCCGCATGCGCGCGGTGCGTGCGCGCGCTCGCGATGCATCGGCGTCGCCGCGCGAGGTGCGCGTCCCCAGTGATTTCTCGGCCGCATGCGCGGGGCGCAGCGGTTGCACCGCGGGCCGTCTCATGGAGCGCAAGCGACGGATCACGCTCGACGCCAACGAGGCGGTGGCCTCGGTGGCGCACAGGGCCAGCGAGGTGGTGGCGATCTACCCGATCACGCCGGCGTCGGCGATGGGCGAGTGGTGCGACGAGTGGTCGGCGAAGGGGCGCGTGAACCTCTGGGGGCAGGTGCCGCGCGTCGTCGAGATGCAGAGCGAGGCGGGGGCCGCGGGCGCCGTCCACGGCGCGCTGCAGGCGGGCGCGCTGGCGACGACCTTCACGGCCTCGCAGGGGCTGCTCCTGATGCTGCCCGACATGTTCAAGATCGCGGGCGAGCTCACGGCCTTCGCGATGCACGTCGCGGCGCGCACCCTCGCCACGCACGCGCTCTCGATCTTCGGCGACCACTCCGACGTGATGACCGCGCGCGGCACGGGCTTCGCGCTCCTCTGCTCGGGCTCGGTGCAGGAGGCGCAGGACCTCGCCGCCGTCGCCCACGCCGCCACGCTGCGCGCGCGCGTGCCCTTCCTGCACTTCTTCGACGGCTTTCGCACCTCGCACGAGGTGGCGACCATCGAGGCCCTCGACGACGACGCCCTGCGCGCGATGCTCGACCCCGAGGCCATCGCCGCGCACCGCGCACGCGCCCTCGACCCCGACCGCCCCTCGCTCCGCGGCACCGCGCAGAACCCCGACACGTTCTTTCAAGCCCGCGAGGCGGCCAACCCCTTCTACGACGCCCTGCCCGACCTCGTGCGCGACGCCATGGAGCGCCTCGCCGCCCTCACCGGCCGCCGCTACGACCTCTTCGAATACGCGGGGCACCCCGAGGCCGAGCGCGTCGTCGTACTCATGGGCTCGGGCGCCGAGACGGCCCACGAGACCGTCGAGCACCTCGCGCGCGGCGGTGAGCGCGTCGGCGTGGTGAAGGTGCGGCTCTACCGCCCCTTCGACGCGAGGGCCATGGTGCGCGCGCTGCCCTCGACGGTGCGCCGCATCGCCGTGCTCGACCGCACCCGCGAGCCCGGCGCCCCCTGCGACCCGCTGCACCTCGACGTGCTCGCCGCCGTCGACGCCGCCGAGAGCGAGGGCTTCGCCCCGTGGCGCGCCCGCCCCCGCGTCGTCGGCGGCCGCTACGGCCTCTCGTCGAAGGAGTTCACGCCCGCCATGGCGCGCGCCGTGCTCGATTCGCTCTCGAACGACGCGCCCCGCAGCCATTTCACCGTCGGGATCGAGGACGACGTCACGCACCGTTCGCTCCCGTACGACCCCGACTGGGAGGTCGAGACCGACGCCGTCACGCGCGCGGTGTTCTTCGGCCTCGGCTCCGACGGCACCGTGGGGTCGAACAAGAACACCGTGAAGATCGTGGCCGACGAGACGGGCTCGTACGCGCAGGGCTACTTCGTCTACGACTCGCGCAAGGCCGGCGCGGTGACCGTCTCGCACCTGCGCTTCTCGCCCGCGCCGATCCGATCGGCCTACAAGGTCCGCCGCGCGGGCTTCGTGGCCTGCCACCAGCCCGCGCTCCTCGAGCGCGCGCGCGTGCTCGACCTGGCCGCGCCGGGCGCGACCTTCCTCCTCAACGCCCCGTGGCCCGCGGAGGAGGTCTGGTCGCACCTGCCCGACGACGCCCGAGAGATCATCCGCGAGCGCCGCGTGCGCTGCGTGGTGATCGACGCGCACCGCATCGCCGACGAGGTGGGCCTCGGCGGGCACATCAGCGCCGTGATGCAGGCCTGCTTCTTCGCGCTCTCGGGCGTCTTGCCCGAGGAGGTGGCCCTCGCGAAGATGCGCGCCGCGGCGCAGAAGACCTACGGCAAGCGCGGCGACGAGGTCGTGCGAAGCAACCTCGCCGCCATCGACCGCGCCGTCGACGCGATGCGCGAGGTGCCCGTGCCCGACCGCGACGAGCGCCCGAGGCCCCGCCGCCCCGCGGTGCCCTCGGAGGCGCCGGACTTCGTGCAGCGGGTCACCGCGGTGATGCTCGAGGGCCTGGGAGACGCGCTGCCCGTGAGCGCCTTTCCCGTCGACGGCGCGTGGCCCGTGGGCACCGCGCGCTGGGAGCGCAAGAGCCTCGCGCAGAGCCTCCCGGTGTGGGACCCGGCCGCGTGCATCCAGTGCAACAAGTGCTCGATCGTGTGCCCCCACGCGGCCATTCGCACCACGGTGTTCGACCCCGCGCACCTCGCCCGCGCGCCCGAAGGCCTCGAGACCCTCGCGTGGAAGGGCGACGACTTCGCCGGCGAGCGCTACGTCGTGCAGGTGGCGCCCGACGACTGCACGGGCTGCGGGCTCTGCGCCTTCGCGTGCCCCGCGAAGGTCAAGCGCGACCCGCGCCGCAAGGCCCTCGAGATGGCCCCCGCCGACGAGCGCAAGGAGCTCGAGCGCCCGCGGTGGGACTTCCTCACCTCGCTGCCCGCGCCCGACCGGCGGCGCGTGCACCTCGACGTGAAGGGCTCGCAGCTCCTCGACCCCCTCTTCGAGTTCTCGGGCGCGTGCGCGGGCTGCGGCGAGACCCCGTACCTCAAGCTCATGAGCCAGCTCTTCGGCGACCGCGCCGTGGTCGCCAACGCCACGGGCTGCTCGTCGATCTACGGCGCCAACCTGCCGACCACGCCCTGGCGCGCCAACGCCGACGGCCGCGGCCCCGCGTGGGCCAACTCGCTCTTCGAAGACAACGCCGAGTTCGGCCTCGGGATGCGCCTCGCCCTCGACGCATGGCGCGCCCGCGCCGAGGCCCTCGTGCGCGCCCTCGCGCCGCACCTCGGCGACGCCCTCGTCGACGCGCTGCTCGGCGCTGACACCGCGACCGAAGAGGGCGTCGCGGCGCAGCGCGAGCGCGTGCGGGTATTGCGCGGGCTGCTGCGCGAGGTCGAGGGCCCCGAGGCGCGCGCGCTCGACGCCGCGGCCGACCACCTCGTGCCGCGCAGCGTGTGGATCGTGGGCGGCGACGGCTGGGCCTACGACATCGGCTACGGCGGCCTCGACCACGTGCTCGCGTCGGGCGCCGACGTGAACGTGCTGGTGCTCGACACCGAGGTGTACAGCAACACCGGCGGGCAGCAGTCGAAGGCCACGCCCCTCGGCGCCGCCGCGCGCTTCGCCGCCGCGGGCAAGGCCACGCGCAAGAAGGACCTGGGCCTGCTCGCCATGACCTACGGCCACGTGTACGTGGCCTCGGTGGCCCTCGGCGCGAAGGACGCCCACACCGTCAAGGCCCTCGTCGAGGCCGAGCGGTGGCACGGCCCGTCGCTCGTCATCGCGTACAGCCACTGCGTCGCGCACGGCTACGACCTGGCCTTCGGGCTCGACCAGCAGCGGCTGGCCGTCGAGGCGGGCGTGTGGCCGCTCTACCGCTTCGACCCCTCGAAGGCGGCCGCGGGGGAGTCTCCGCTGCACCTCGACGCGCCGCCCCCGAAGGGGCGCGTGCGCGACTACCTCGAGCGCGAGGGGCGCTTTCGCATGGTGGCCCTGGGAGACCCCGCGCGCTACGAGGGCTTCGTGCGCGCGACCGAGCGCGACGCGGCGACGCGGCGGTCGCTCTACGAGCAGCTCGCGGCGGTGCACCTCTCGGCCAGCACGAAGGCGTGACCGCTACGCGGCCTTCGGGCGCGCGCGTCCCCGCGCCACCGAGGCGATCGTGACCAGCACGAAGGCCGCGAGCGCCGCGGCGTTGAGCGCGCCGCCGACCCGTCGCACGGCGTAGTCGCCCGCGGCGTCGCCCGCGAGGCGCACGGCGAGCGAGAGGTGCAGCAGGGCGAGGGGCGCGTAGGCGACGGGGTGATACCGCAGCGACACGCGCGCGACCGCGGGGATGATCACCGGCGCGTGCCCCATCACCATCGAGAAGACGAAGCCGAGGAGCACCGCGTGGAGCGCGGCGTCGTAGGCGAGGCCGCCCGGCGAGAGCGCGCCCGACGCGAAGAGCACCGCGCCCCCGGCGGTGAGCCACGCGTAGCCCGAGAGCAGCGCGACGGCGATGAAGCGCGTGAGGGCGCGCGAGCGCACGGTGCGCCACGCGATGTCGAAGCGCGCGAGCCAGGCCGCGAGCGCCACGAAGCCCAGGGCGAGCAGGCGCGGGCCGGCGGCGACGCCCAGCGACGCGAGGGGCACGGCGGCGACGAGGAGCGCGAGCACGGCGGCGAACGCGGGCGCGGCGAGGCGCGAGGGCTGGCGCAGGCGCGAGAGCTCGAGGCGCTCGCCCGCGATGGTGAGCACGAGGAAGCCCAGCCACCACGGCACGACGCTCTGGGGGCCACGGCCCGCGAGCCAGGTGGCGTTGCCGCCGAGCCACGACGCGGCGCCCGCGACGAGCGTGAGGGTGAAGAGGGCGCGCATGCGCACGAAGGCGACGACCGACGCGGCGACCATCACCGCGCCGCCGGCCGTGAGGAGAGATTCGCCCACGAGGGGGGGCGCGCCGGCGACGAGCGAGACGGCGCCGAGGCCGGCGGCGAGGGGGGCGGCGTAGGCCCAGAGGCGTCCCACGGCGACGGCGCGCTCGAGGGAGATCACCGTGCCGAAGAAGCCCGACACCATCAGCGCGCCGTGGATCGACACGGCGGCGCGGGGCGCGGGCACGCCCCATCCGATGCGTGCGAGCCCCGCGAGCACGGCCGCGACGAGCGTGACGAGGCCGAGCGCCAGGAGCGGGAGTCGCTTCGCGGCCGGCACGTCGCCCATCGGACCCGCTCAGCCCCAGCCGAGGGTCTGCTTCGCGAAGTCCGACATGCGCGCCGGGGTCCACGGCGGCTCCCAGACGAGGTCGACCTCGACGGAGCGGCCGCCCGCGATGGCGGCGACGGCGTCGCGCGCGTCTTCGACGATCATCGGCCCCATGGGGCACGCGGGGGTGGTCATGGTCAACGTGACGCGCACCTCGGTCGGGTCGACCGTCACGCCGTAGACGAGCCCGAGGTTCTCGATGTCGAGGCCCACCTCGGGGTCGATCACCTGTTCGAGTGCCTGGTGCACGGCGGCTTCGTCGAGGGGGAGGGGGGCCTGGGTGGGTTCCATGGGTCGCGTCCTGGTGCGCTCTACATGGGGCACGGGCGCGCGGGAATCAACTCGCGACGCGGTGGCGCGCGCCTTCGCGATCGTTCGTCACCCATACCATCCCACGACCACCGCGGTTCTCACCAGCATCCAGTACGTCGCCGCCGCGCCGATGCCGTAGACGATCGCCGATCGTACGTAGGCCGAACGATCTCTCGCGAGCCGCGCGACCGCGGCGAGGAGCGCGAGGCACAGGGCCACGAAGGCGAGCTGGCCGAGCTCGACGCCGGCGTTGAAGAACAGCAGCGCGAGCGGCACGTTGCCCGGCGGGAGGCCCGCCTCGGTGAGCGCGCCCGCGAAGCCGAAGCCGTGCAAGAGGCCGAAGCCCGCGGCGACGGCCCAGGGGGCGCGGCGCGTCCACGAGGGGGCGGCGTCGCGCGGGGCCGAGAGCTCGACGGCCAGCAGGAGGATGCTCGCCGCGATGGCGGCCTCGACGGGCGCCTGCGGCGCGCGCACGAAGCCCAGCGTGGCGAGCGCCAGCGTCACGCTGTGGCCGAGGGTGAACGCCGTGACGGTGCGCACGAGCGGGCCCACGCCGCGCGCCAGGAGCACCAGCCCCAGCACGAACAGGAGGTGGTCGGCGCCCGTGGCGATGTGCTTCACGCCGAGCCCGAGGTGGCTGCGCGCCACGCGCCACGCCGAGCCCCCGGCGGGCACCGGGAGCTCGATCGAGGGCGCGTCGGCGCGCAGCACGCCCGCGTAGCGCTCGCCCGACGCGAAGCGCGCCGAGACCAGCACGTCGAAGCCGCGCTCGCCGCGCGCGTCGAGCGTGAGGGTGCGGCCTCCAAGGCCCTCGCGCCCGCAGTCGACGGCGTAGCGCTCGAGCAGCGCCGCGGGCACCCCCACGGCCTCGCGGCGCGCGACCTCACGGCAGCCCGCGGGGAGCCGCACCGCGACCGGCTCGCGCCCCTCGACGCCGCCCTCGCCGCCGAGCGGGACCTTGAAGAGCACCTCGACGCGCCCGTCGGCCCGCTCGCGCAGGTCGAGGTACGCGGGCGCGAAGCCGTGGGCCCACGCGAGCGCGGGGGTGAGGAGCAGCGCGAGCGCGAGCGAACGCTTCACAGCCCCTCCACGCGGACGCGGTAGCCCTCGGCGATGCGCCGGTACGCCTCGCGGTTCGAGCGCTCGCGCGCCTCGTCGCGCCAGTCAGACGCCACGCGCTCTCGCACCTCGGCGAGCGCCGCGAGCGCGCCCGCGTCGCGCGACGTGACGTACACGAGGTGCAGCCCGTAGGGCGACGCGACGGGGCCGTCCCATGCGCTCAGGGGCGCGCCCTCGGCCGCGCGCGCGAAGCCGTCGCCCACGTCGCGGGCCACGCGCGCGAGGTCGGCGCCCGTGAAGGTGTCGCCGCCCACGAAG
>JBDHVF010000193.1:0-11078 GCA_039809605.1 Polyangiales bacterium
GCGACGACATCGGGTGCCGACGCGGGCGCGGTCACGACGGCCACCGGAGTCGACGCAAGTGTCGCGACGGCCGACGCGAGCGTCGCGACGGCCGATACGACGGCGGTCGCGCAGGCGCCCCCTGCGCCACGCGACGAGCCCGCGCCGAGCGGCGCGCCGACGACCTCGCAGGTGCGCTCGCGCGCATCGCCGAGGCAGGGAGGCGCCACGGTGCCGTCGAACGGCGCCGGGGCTCGAGCGCAGGAGCGCGCGAGGCTGGGGCCGTGGTTCCTCGCGGGGGTTGCCGCGGGCGTGGCGTTCGCGCCGAGGCGCCGTCGCGCGGCGAAGGAGGAGGCATGAACCGCCGCAGGATCGCGCTGCTCTGCGTGGCGCTCTCGTCGCTCACCACGTCGGGCGACGCGCAGGACCGTGACCCCGAGCTCGCGGGCGTCGTCCCGTCGAACCGCGCCGCGCTCGGTGAGGCGCTCACGGCGCGCTTCGCGGGGTGCTACGAGGCCGAGGCCGGCGCGCTCGGCGACGGCGACCGCGCGGTGCTCCGCGACGCGCTCACCCCGCTCGCGCTCCCGGTCGCCGAGGCCGCGACGCCGACGGGCTGCGAGGGATCGTCGGGCGAGGCCGCGTGCATCGACGCGCTGCGCGCCATGCCGTGCGACGCGCTCGCGCGCAGCCTCGCGTCGCCGCCCGCGCCTCGCGAGACGCCCCCCGCGTGGGCCGCGGGTTACGCGCGCGTGCTCACGCAGCGCATCGTCGCGTGCTACGCCGCCGAGGCCGACGGGGGCGCCGACGACGAGGTGCGCGAGGCGCTCTCGCGCTTCGAACGCGAGACGGCCAGGGCGCTCGGCGCGCTCTCGCAGCGCGAGGCGTGCCGCGCCGACGAGGACTACCTCCCGGCGTGCTCGGCCGCGGTGATGGCGCTCTCGTGCGACGCGCTCGGCGAGCGGCTCGCGGGCGAACCGGGCGCGCTGATGCGGGCGCTCGGCGACGCGTGCGGGCGGCTCGTCGCGTGCGAGGGCGACGGCGACGCGGGCGTCGACCTCGACGCGGTGCTGAACGAGCCTCGCTGAGCGCGAGGTGCAGACGTGTGCCGTTGCACCGACAGGTACCCTGTTGGTGCGGGTGCAGCCGGCTGCGGTTCGATTGACGACGGACAAGCCGTCGGTGCCCGCAGCTTCGCCCCGGAGCGCCCCGCGCGCGCCGCGGACGCGAGGCCTCTTGCACCGCGACGCGCGATCCGCGATGAACGCCGCCGCGCCGGGCCAGCGACCGCTCCGGTCGGGGCGGCGCGGAGGGAACCCAACTCGATGATCTCCACGGTGTTACGAAGGTTCTCGCTGGCCGCGGTGGCGCTCGCGGCGCTGGCGGGCGGCTGCGACAGCTCGTCTCCCCCGGCGACGTTGCCCGACGCGGCGACGGACCTGGGCCCTCGGTGCACGGGCGCCGAGACCGAGTGCGCGGGACGCTGCGTCGACACGCAGACGAGCCGCGAGCACTGCGGCGCGTGCGGCATGCAGTGCCCCGGCGCGCAGGTGTGCGTGGCGGGCCGCTGTCAGGTCGCGTGCCCGTCGGGCCAGCAGGTGTGCGGCGGCGCCTGCGTGTCGCCGTCGACCGACCGCGCCAACTGCGGCGGCTGCGGCAACGCGTGCTCCGCGGGGCTGGTGTGCGCCATGGGGCGCTGCGAGCTCGAGTGCGGCCCCGGCCTCGCGACCTGCGGCGGCCAGGGCGACGCGGGCTCCGACGGCGGCGCCGACCGCTACTGCGCCAACACGCAGACCGACCGGCTCAACTGCGGCGCGTGCGGCAACGCGTGCCCCGCGGGTCAGCTCTGCGACGCCGGCCGCTGCGAGCTCTCGTGCGCCGAGGGACAGACGGCGTGCATGGGCGCATGCCGCGACCTCACCACCGACCGCGCCCACTGCGGCGCATGCGGCATGGCCTGCGGCGCGGGCCAGGTCTGCAACATGGGCCGCTGCGAGCTCTCGTGCGCCGCGGGGCAGACCGAGTGCATGGGCGCGTGCCGCGACCTCATGACCGACCGCGCCAACTGCGGCGCGTGCGGCATGGCCTGCGCCGCCGGGCGCGTCTGCAACGCCGGGCGCTGCGAGGTGTCGTGCGACGGCGCGCTCCGCGACTGCATGGGCGCCTGCCGCGACCTCTCGACCGACCGCGCCAACTGCGGCGCGTGTGGCACGGCCTGCGCCGCGGGCCAGGTGTGCACGGCGGGGCGCTGCGAGGTGTCGTGCCCGATGTCGCAGACCAACTGCTCGGGCACCTGCCGCGACCTCTCGACGGACCGCGCCAACTGCGGCGCGTGCGGCACGGCCTGCGCCGCGGGCCAGGTGTGCAACGCCGGGCGCTGCGAGGTGTCGTGCGGCACGCCGGGCACCGACTGCTCGGGCACCTGCCGCGACCTCACGAGCGACCGCGCCAACTGCGGCGCGTGCGGCAACGCCTGCGCCGCGGGCGAGCTCTGCGTGACGGGCCGCTGCACGGTGTCGTGCGGCGGCATGCTCACCAACTGCTCGGGCACCTGCCGCGACACGGCCACCGACCGGGCCAACTGCGGCGCGTGCGGCCACGCGTGCGGCGACGGGCAGGTGTGCGTCGCGGGCGCGTGCGCGGTGAGCTGCGTCTCGGGCCTCACGGCCTGCGGCGAGACGTGCCGTGACCTTCGCACCGACCGGCTCAACTGCGGCGCGTGCGGCCGCGCCTGCGCCGCGGGCGAGGTCTGCGCCGCGGGCGCGTGCGTGCTCTCGTGCGCCGCGGGCTTCACCGAGTGCGCGGGCGCGTGCCGCGACACGGCCACCGACCGGCTCAACTGTGGCGCGTGCGGCCGCGCCTGCGCCGCGGGCGAGGTCTGCGCCGCGGGCGCGTGCACGCTGGCGTGCCCCGCGGGGCAGTCGGTGTGCGGCGCGCGCTGCGTCGACCTCGCGACCGACCGCGCCAACTGCGGCGCGTGCGGAGCGGCCTGCCCCTCGGGCCAGGTCTGCTCGATGGGCGCCTGCCAGGTCACCTGCGCCTCGGGGCTCATGGCGTGCGGCAGCGCGTGCGTCGACACGGCGATCGACCCGGCCCACTGCGGCGCGTGCGGCAACGCGTGCTCGGCGCCCGCCAACGCCCGCGCGGCCTGCGCGTCGAGCGCGTGCGGGTTCGTGTGCGCGAGCGGCTTCGGCGACTGCAACGCCTCGCGCGGCGACGGGTGCGAGACGGCGCTCGCGTCGAGCACGGCCCACTGCGGCGCGTGCGGCAACGCGTGCCCGGCGCCCGCCAACGCGTCGGCGACCTGCGCGGCGGGCCGCTGCGGCTACGCGTGCGACGCCAACTTCGGCGACTGCGACGCGTCGGCTTCGAACGGCTGCGAGACCGACCTGCGCACCTCGACGTCGAGCTGCGGCGCGTGCGGGCGCGCGTGCCCGGCGGGCCAGGTGTGCACCGCGGGCGCGTGCTCGACCGCGTGCGGCTCGGTCGCGGGCCCCACGCTCACGACGAACATCGGGGGCTGGGCCTCGTCGGGCATGCAGTTCCGCGCGCTGCGCAACGCGACGCTGCGCGGGTTCCGCTTCAACAACCAGGGCCGCGCCGACACCGTGCGCCTCACCGACGGCTCGGGCGCGACGCTCGCGACCGTGAGCGTGCCCGCGGGCGTCTCGAGCTTCGACGCCTCGGTGAGCTGGAACCTCACCGCGGGCAGCACCTACCGCATCCTCTCCGACGACGCGAACAACGGCCGCTGGGTGAGCTACTCGTCGTACCCGACGGCGGGCGTGCAGATCAGCGTCGACGGCGTGTGGGGCATGGGCACCCTGCACCCGATCTACTGGTTCAGCTTCACCAACATCCAGACCTGCGACCGCTGACGGAGGCGCCGCGCGCGGCCTACCGCAGGTCGCGCGCGACGTTGTCGAGGCATCGCTGCATGGCGCGCTCGAAGAGCCGCGAGACGGCCCACGCGAGCGGCCACGTGAGCGGCCCCTTCGGCAGGATCGAGTAGCGCCACACGACCCGCGTGGCGCCGCCCTCGTCGCTGAAGCGCCACTCGGAGACCATGTTGGTGCAGATGAGCCGCTGGAGCGGGTTCATCTCGGCCATGTCGTACCCGTGCACGCGCGGCGCTTCGAAGCGCGTGATGCGCTCGCGGATGGTCGTGCCGTCGGAGAGCTTCACGGTGCGCAGCGCGCCCTCGCGCGCCGGGCCGCCGCCGTCGATCGACGCCGCGGTGATCGCGGGGATCAGCGGCGCGTAGCCCGTGAAATACTTCGACAGGTTCTCGACCTTGCCCGCGGCCTCGTCGAAGACCTCCTCGACCTTGCGCGGCACCACGACCTTCGCCTCGACCTCGATCGCCATACGCACTCCTCCCTCGGCGCGTACGTTACCCGCATCGCGACGGATGGGGCTACGATGACGTCGCGCCTCGGCGCACGGGAAGTGCCCCTCCATGCGTGAACGACCGCCCAAGCCGCCGCCCGAGCGCCCCGCCACGGCGCGCGCGACGATCCGAGAGACGCTCCTCGCGACGCGCGACACGGGCTCGTCGGCCACCGCGAGAGACCTCGCGACGGCCGCGGGCATCTCCGAGAAGGACGTCGCCGAGCACCTCGAGCACCTCGCCCGCTCGCTGCCGCACGAGGGCCTCAAGCTCGCGGTGGTGCCCGCCGAGTGCCTCGCGTGCGGCTTCGTCTTTCGCGAGCGCGAGCGCTTCACCGCGCCGGGCGCGTGCCCCGAGTGCAGGAGCGAGCGCGTGGCGCCGCCGTCGTTCCGCGTGGCCGAGGGCCCTCGCATCGGCAAGCACAAGCGCCCCCGCGTCGAGCGCGACGACGAGTGACCGTCAGCTCGGCGCGAGCAGCCCGCGGAGCCGCTCGGGGTCGATGCGGTAGTCCTTGAGGCAGTAGTCGCACTGGATCTCGAGGGGCTTCGCGTCGTGCACCATCTCGAGCACGTCGGCGCGCGGCAGCGTGGCGAGCGTGGCCATGAGCCGCACCGCGTCGCAGCGGCACTGGTACTGAAGCGGCGCCTCGGAGAGCACCGTGTGGGGCATCGCGTAGAGGAGCTCGTCGAGCATGGTCGCGGGCGTCGTGCGCTCGTCGCGGAGCATGGCCTCGACGGGCGGCAGGTCGTTGAGCCGCTCGGTCATGATCGCGAGCATCGCCTCGCTGAGCTCGGGCAGGAGCTGCACGAGGTAGCCCCCCGCCGCGCGCACGCGGTCGCCGTCGAACACCGTCGACGCCGCCACCATCGAGACCACCTGCTCGCTCTCCTGCATGTACGCCATGAACGCGCCGGTGAGCCCCGACTGCTCGGGCACCTCGATGAGCCCGCGGTGAACCCCGCCGTGCGGGAGCGTGCGCATGAGCTCGAGCACCGCGCCCGCGCCCACCACGGGCTCGTCGCCGCCGCGGCGCTGCACGAGCCCGCGCGTGCCCCCGTCGGGGTGCGCATCGGCCACGAGGGCGCCCGTGCGCCCGACGCCGTGCAGAATGCCCTGCACGCGCTCGCCGGGGGACATGGTCTCTCGCACGAGGATGGTGCCCGTGACGAGGTCGGCGAGCCAGCGCGCCGTGTCGCCCGTGGCCCGCTGCGCGTCGAGCACGCCGCGCACGGTGTCGGTCGTGCGGGCGGTCATCACCCGAAATCCGCCGTCGTCGGTCATCGCCCGGAGGCACGTGTCTCGAAGGTCGCTCACGCTCCCAGACTAGCGCGCCGCGGTCGGCCGATGCACACCGGCGGTGGGTGTGACCGCGCCCCTGGGTTGAGGGCCCCCCGGCGCCCCACACCACCCCCATGCACGACGAGCTCCTCGACCTGCTGCTCGGCCTCGACGGAATCTCCCAGGACCCGCGGTATCATCCCGAGGGCGACGCGCTCTACCACTCGCTCCAGGTGTTCGAACACGCGCGCCGCGAGACCGATGACCCCGAGATGCTGGCGGCGGCGCTGCTTCACGACGTGGGCAAGGCGCTGCGATCCCCCGCGCACGACGCCGACGGCGCCGACCTGCTCGAGGGGCTCGTGCCCGACCGCGTCGTGTGGATGGTGCGCCACCACCTCGACCTCCTGCGCGCTCCTGCCCAGACGCGCCGCCGCCTGCGAGGCACCGCCTCCCTGCGCGACCTCGAACACCTCCGGCGATGGGACCTCGCCGGCCGCTCGCCCTCCGCGAGCGTGTGCTCCCCCGAAGAAGCCGTGACCCACGTGACCCGAGAGCTCTCCTCCACCGGCGCCGAGGGCGCCACCCGATACGCCCGTGC
The DNA here is from genome assembly GCA_039809605.1 of Polyangiales bacterium. Classification (GTDB taxonomy): domain Bacteria; phylum Myxococcota_A; class Polyangia; order Polyangiales; genus CAISKJ01. The sequence continues at coordinate 6,246 of JBDHVF010000193.1, forward strand.
AGAAAGCGAGGACTCCGCCCGCTGACCGCGCGCGCCGCGAGGTGCTGCGCGCCGACTTCGACCACGTACCGAGTGAGGCCGCGCCGTGGCGCGACGACGGGGCCGACGAGCGCCGCGACGCCCTCGCGGCCCGCGTTCGCGACGCCGTCGAGCGCGCGCTCACGCCCCGTCAGCGCGAGATCGTCGAGTGGCACTTCTTCGAAGGGCTCTCGCAGGGCGAGATCGCGCGTCGCCTGGGGGTGACGCAGCAGGTGGTGCAGAAGTCCCTCTACGGCGTCACGCGCCGGGGGCGCCCCGTGGGCGGCGCGCTCCGCCGGCTGCGCGAGGCGCTCTCGCCCTGAGCCATGGCGAAGCTCGGGCCCGGAGGGCTGCGCGCGGCCATCGCCGTCGAGGCCGCGCGGCTCATGTACGAGGAGGGCGTGAAGCAGTACTTCACGGCCAAGCGCCTCGCGTCGAAGCGGCTGCTCGGGCGCACCGGCGGCCGTCGGCTTCGCTACCGTCCGATGGACCTGCCTTCGAACGGCGAGATCCGCGACGCGCTGCTGGCGCTCGCCGAGCTGGCCGAGGGCGGCGCGCGCACGCGGAGGCTCTTCGCGATGCGCGCGGTGGCCCTGCGCGCGATGCGGGCGCTCGAGGCGTTCGAGCCGCGGCTCATCGGCAGCGTGAGCACGGGGCACATCCGGCGCGGCAGCGACATCGACCTGCACGTGTTCGCCGACGACCCCGACGCGCTCCTCGCTCACGTCTCCTCGCTCGGGTGGCGCTACGAGACCGAGCGCGTGACGATCCTGAAGTTCGGCGAGATCCGCGAGTACCTGCACGTTCACGTGCGCGACGACTTCGAGGTCGAGCTCACGGTGTACGAGCGGCGCGAGCTGCGCTTCAGGCCGCGGAGCAGCACCGACGGCAAGCCCATCGAGCGCGTGAAGGCCGCCGCGCTCGAGGCCCTGCTCGCGCGCGAGCACCCCGACGCGTGGCGGCGCTACCTCGCCGACGGCACCATCGTCGGCCTCGGCGAGGGCGACGACGACGACGACACGGTGCGCGACCTCACGTCGTTCGACGGGCTGCTCGACGACGACGACGACGACCCCGAGCTGCTGCCGCGGCCCGACGAGCTCGCGGCCGACGACGAGGCACCGTACGACCCGCTGCCGGGCTTCGAAGAGCTGTGACGCTCAGAAGAGCGAGCGCGCGGTGTCGGTGGTGCGCCCCTTCGCCCACGCGAGGAGCGAGCGCGTCTCGTCGACGAGCCACGGGTGGTGCAGGTCCGCGGGGTGGATCGCCACGCGCACGCCGAGCCCGACGCGGCGCCAGCCTCGCGCGACGCGCGCGTAGGCGACGCTCGTGACGCGGCGGCCGAGCGTGCGGCTCGCGAAGTTGATCGCGGGCGCGAGCACGCGGTCGCCCCGCACGGGGCGGTACGCGAAGAGCTGATCCTCGACGTAGTCGATCGAGCGCGCGCGCAGCGCGGGGATGAGCCACGCGCGCCGCGCCCACGCGGGCGGCACGAAGCCGTGCACCGGCAGCCCGAGGCCCTTCAAGAGCGCGAGGCCGCGGTCGAGGAGCCTCGTGCCCTCGTCTTCGTCGTAGGCCGCGAACTCGGCCTCGCCCGCCGACGCGACGCGCTGCGCGACGAAGTGACCGAGGCCGCGGCCCTCGGGCGAGAGGTGGCGGTAGCCGTGCAGAAAGACCTCGTGGCCCTCACCCGCGAGCGCGCGCAGCCGCGCGCAGTACGCCGTGTCGTCCGCGAGCGGAGAGCGCCCGTGGAAGTCGGGCACCACGAGGAGGCCCGGCTTCACGCCGATGTCGTGGCACCAGCCGAGGGCGGTCTCGACCTCGTCCCTCCACCGCGGAGACACGTCGTGGATCGACACGTGGATCATCGCGTCACCCGGTCTTTCAAGCGCCCGGCGTAGAGGGCGAAGAGCGCGTCGAAGTGCTCGCTCGCGGGACGCACCCGCCGCCCGGCGCGCTCGGCCGCGGCGCGGAGGCTCTCCCGTGGCCGACCGAGTAGCCGCAGGGTGGCTACCGAGACTTCCATGGGCGAAGCGTCCGTGGGGTAGCGCTCGGAGGCCTCGGGGTCGGCGAGGTCTCCCGCTCCGCCTCCGTCGGGCACCACCACGGGCATGCCCGAGGCGAGCGCCTCGGCCACGGAGAACCCGAAGGTCTCGCACGAGCACCCGTGCACGAGGGCGTCTGCGCTGGCGAGCGTCGTCGCGTACTCCGCCCGGTCGGTCACGAAGCCGCGAAAGTTGACGAAAAGACCGAGGCGCTTCGCGAGCGCCTCGAGGCGCGGTCGCTCGGGCCCGTCGCCGAGCACCACCGCCGCGAGGGGCCTCGCACGCTGCGCCTCGGCGAGCGCTTCGAAGACGAGCGGCACGCGCTTCTCGACGGCGAGGCGGCCCACCACCGCGACGAGGGCCGCGTCGTCGCGTTCGCGGTGCGGCCCGAGCAGCTCACGTCGAAGCGCCTCGTCGCGGCGCGAGGGTGAGAAGTCCTCGTGGCGGATGCCGAAGGGCACGCACGCCACGCGGTGGCACCCGTGGGAGACGAGCTTGTCGGCGAGCCATCGGCCCGAGCACACCGTGAGGTCGAAGCGTGCCGTGAGGGCACGCAGCGCGGCCCACGGCGGCGAGAGCGTGACATCCGCGGCGCGGTCTCCGAGCGCGCGAGAGAGCACGGGCCGTGCATAGGTGTCGATGAAGTCTGAATGCACCACGAGGGAACGCAGCGCGACGGAACGCACGCGGGTGGCTACCAGGGCAGCCACGTAGGGCGACGACGCTTCGAGCACGTCGGGCCGCTCGCGCTCGATGGCCGCGCGAACGGCGCGGGGGTTCCAGAGCGCGTGGTAGCTCGGGTCGTAGGGCATGGCGGGGCCGCGGAGTCGCACGACGCGGCCGCCGGCGACGCGCTGCTCCTCGTCGCGGGCGCCGGGCGCGATCACGGCGACGTCGTGGCCGCGAATTGCTCCCTCGCCGAGGAGTTGTGTTAGGTACGCGCGCACGCCGCCTCCGCGCTCGGACCAGAACTCGGTGACATCGACGATCTTCACGACAGGCACACGCTTCTACCAGACGGACACGAGTGGGACGACAGCGATGACGAACGGATCGAACGGAGTGAGACACCGCAAGCACGCGCACGAGGGGTGGCCGCGCAAGGTCGCGATCCTGAGCGACTACGTGCGGCTCCCCTACGCCAACGGGGCGACGTTCGCGACGCAGTTCCTCTACCGCGAGCTGCTCAAGCGCGGGTGCGAGGTGACCATCATCGGCCCGCGCGACCCGGCGGCGCGGCCCGAGGACATGCCCCAGCGCTACGTCTGCCTGCCGAGCGTGCCGATGCACAACCACCCCGGCGTGTGGCTCCCGCTGCCGCTCGAGAACGTGCTCGACCAGGCTCGCCACTGGGACTTCGACGTGGTGCTCGGGCAGACCGCGAGCGAGCTCATGGAGCTCGGGCTGTGGCTCCGCCGCGCGAAGGGCATCCCCCTCGTGTGCGTCAACACCGTGCACGTGCCCAGCGTGTACCCGGTGATCATGCCCGAGGCGCTGCTGCACAACGAGACGGCGCACAGGGTCTTTCAGAGCACCTTCCTCAAGCTCGCGGAGAAGACCTCGGCCGACGTGTACAACGAGAGCGACGGGCTCATCGTGCTCTGCCGCGGCCTCGAGCAGTACTGGCGCGACCGCGGGGTGCGCGCGCCCATCCACGTCATTCCGCGCAACGTCGAGCCGCGCATCTTCGACGCGCCCGCGGGCGCAGACCCCTTCCCCCGGCACATGCGCCGCGGCGCGCGGCTGCTGGTGGTGTGCAGGCACACGCGCGAGAAGGAGGTCGAGCGCCTGCTGCGCATCTTCGCGCGCTGGGTCGCGCCGTCGGTGCCCGACGCGACGCTCACGCTCGTGGGCGACGGCCCCGACCACGACCTCTTCAAGCGCTACGCGGCGGAGCTCGGCGTCGCCGACCGCTGCTGGTTCCCCGGCGAGTTCCCCGTCACGCAGATGCCGACGTTCTACCGCCACGCCGACCTCTTCGTGTACGCCTCGCTCTCCGAGACCTACGGCCAGGTGGTGAGCGAGGCCCTGTGGTGCGGCCTGCCCGCGGTGGCCTTCGCCGACGGAATGGGCGTCTCGCAGCAGGTCGAGCACGACGTGACGGGCCTGCTCGTCGAGCCCACGGGCGACCTCGACGCCGCCGACTGGCGCTTCGGCCGCGCGTGCGTGTCGCTGCTGCGCAACCCCCGCAGGCGCCACGCGCTCGGTGCGACGGCCGAGCGCCACGCGCGCGAGCGCTGCTCGCCCGACCGCAACGTCGACCGCTTCTTCATGGCCTTCGAGGCCGCGCGCCGCCACGCCGACGCGACGCTGCGCGGCCGCACCGAGCCCGACAACCCCTGGCTCGACGCCCGCCACGCCGCGCGCTGGCTGGCCATCAACGGCCTCGTGTACGGGCTCGGCAGGCTCAAGCCCCCCGCGGTGGTCAACCGCCACGGCCGCAAGCAGCCCACGTGGAACGACCTCATCGAGGGCGCCCCGGCGCCCGACGCGTCGGCCGAGGCGAGCGCGGGCTGATACCAACTTCACGTCAAGTTTGCCGCTTTCGCGTGTGCGACGTGTCCCCCCACCCGCGCAGGCACGCACGTTCGCGGAGCCCCCACCCTCGCAGGCACGCACGTTCGCGGAGCCCCCACCCTCGCAGGCACGCACGTTCGCGGAGCCCCCACCCGCGCTGCCGCGCGCCCCGCCCCCGCGGAGCCCCCACCCGCGCTGCCGCGCGCCCCGCCCCCGCGGAGCGAGGGCGTGGCTGAGCGTGCTGAAACGAGGT
>JBDHVF010000194.1:0-11021 GCA_039809605.1 Polyangiales bacterium
CTCGCTCGACACCGCCGACGCCACGCCCTCGGGCGCGTTTCGCACCCTCGAGGTGGGCCACTTCGAGCTGTGGCGCACCATCACCCTGCGCGCGCACTGGCGAAAGACCGCGGCCATCACCGCGCCGCTGCCGTCGGTCACCGACTACTACGCCGACGCGTTCATGCACGTGCGCGACCTCATCGCCGCGCCGCAGGCCTTCACCAAGGCCACCTACGACGCCGCGTTCGAAGCCGCGCGCGCCGCCGTCGACCCGTCGGTGATCCCCGCGCTCATGCGCCAGCACAGCCTTCCGCCCGGCGGGCAGTACGACATGCCGCGCCCGCCCGACAGCTTCGGCGGCGCCGTGCTGCGCTGGTTCGCCGACGCGGGCCGATGGGTCGCCAACCTCTTCGGCGCGGGGCTCTCCCCGTCGCCGACGACCTGGGTCTGCACCTTTCGCCCGTACGCCGACTTCAAAGAGACCGTGAAGCAGGCGCAGGGCTGGAGCGACGCGCAGCTCGCCGTGGCGCTCAACAACATCACCGCGGGCACCGAGGCCGACTACGTCGACCGCTGCACCGACTACGCGTGCGAGATCGCCACCGAGATGTGCAAGGTCAAGGCGACGCAGAGCGGCGTGACGATCCTTCAGTTCGACTGGACCCACTCGCTCGAGGAGCCCGCCAACGCCGGGCGCCTCAACGGCAACGCCGTCTTCAAGACCCGCACGACCTGCGGCTTCGCGATCTACAACCCCCGGCAGGACACCACGGGCCACGAGATCGGCCACAACCTCTTTCTGCCGCACTCGCCGCGGCTGCGCAGCGACGGCACGGTCATCAACTCGGGCGGCGGCATCACGCCCGACGCCCACGACGGGGCCGACATGAACTGCCTGATGTCGTACGCGCGCCCGCGGCCGGGCTTCTGCGGCCTGTGCGTCGTGCGCCTCGCGGGCTGGGACCGCACCGCGTTCGACCGCAACGGCCCCAAGGTGGCGAAGTGAGCGGCCCCCTCGCCCCCGCCGACGCCGTGGCCTTTCGCGCGACGCCGCGGCGCGCGCTGTGGTTCGCGGGCGACCCCGTGGTGATCGACCTCGAGGTCGACAACCCCACGAAGTCCACGCGGAGCTTTCCCAACCCCATGCTCGCGGGCTCGCCCTCGCCCGTGTGGAGGCTGCGCGCGCCCGACGGCACGGCGGACACCTTCTCGATGGCCTCGGCGGGGCAGGCCGTGACGCGCGTGACGCTCTCGCCGGGCGAGCGCTGGGCGGGCGAGCTCGTGCTGCGCGGCCGCGCGCGCGCCGCGGGCCGCTGGGAGCTCTCGGGCGAGCTCGAGGTCGACGGCGCCGCCGTCGCGTGCGAGCCCGCGGTCTTCGAAGTGACCGACGCGCGCTTCAACGAGATGGTCGTGTCGCTCTCGCTCGACGACGAGGGCGAGGCGGGCCGCGAGGCGCTGCTCCTGCACCGCGCGGGCGCCGGGGCCGACGTGTTCGCGCGCGTGCTGCGCGAGGCCAACCCGAGGCTCGCCGAGGCCGACGCGGGCCCCACGGTCGCGCGAGGCGCGCTGCCCGCCGACGCTCACACGCTGCTCGCCCCGTTCTCGAACCGCCCCGCGTCGCTCGACCCGCTGCGCTGGCGCGTGGCGCTCACGGGCTCGAGCGTCGTCGCGGGCACCAACCTCTCGCCCGACACCGTGGCGCTGCCGGTGCCACCGGGCACGCGCGCGTGGGCCGCGCTCTCGGGGCCCGGCGCCAGACTACGCGTGATCGTGAGCGCGCCCGGCGATGCCCCCGCGCTCGTGTGCCTCGGCGTCGACGCGCCCGACGGAACACCTCGCGCGGTCGCGCCCGTGACCGTGACGCGCCCCTCGGCGGCGCCCGTGGTGGTGGCGGCCACGCTCGGCGGCGAGCGCGACGGGTCGCCCGTCGTCCTCGCGGCGGTGTACGCCGAGGGCGATCACCTCCCGCCCGGAGCGACCGACGGAGAGCACCCGGTCGACGCGCCGACGCTGCTCGCGATGCCCCCCTCGACGCGCGTGACGGTGACGCGCGCGACGATCGACGGGGCCTCGCTCGGGCGCGTGACGCACCGGGTGATGGGCGTGCGCCCCACGCGCGTCGCGTCGGTGTGGCTCGCGCGCGGGGGAGACGCCTCGTGCGCGTTCGTCGCGTACGACCTCGCGCGTCCGGGCGAGCTGTGCCTCGTCGACGTGAGCTGGCGCGGCCCCGTCGCGACCGAGTCCGTCACCCCGCTGCCCGTGGCGGGCCGCGACGTGCGCCGCGCGTGGCTCACGGCCTGGGAGCGGCGCGGGCGCTACGACCGCTTCCTGTGCCTGCAACTGCGCGACGGGTCGGCGCGGGTGATGTCCATGGCGCACGGGCTCCGCGAGGGCCGCATGCCCGTCGAAGCGTCGGCCCCCGTGGGCTTCATGCCCGGCGTCGACCGCTGGTACGTCGTTCAACTCGCCGCCGACGGCCGCGTGTCGGCCGATCCCATCTGAGAGGGTGAAGCGCTCATGTCATCACCGCTGCCGAAGGTCAGGTACAGGTTCGAGTCGGGCGGCGACGCCGAGAACGTGTGGCGCGTCGTGCACCTGCGCGCGCGCGAGGGCGTCTCCGAGCTCTACTCCGTCGTGCTCGACCTCGCGTGCCAGAACCTCGCGGCCGACCCCGACGCGCTCCTCGGCCAGGACGCGTCGGTGATGATGTTCCGCGACGGCCACGAGCGGCACCTGCGCGGCGTGGCGCACCGCGTGGAGCACCTGGGCGTGCGCGCGGGCCACCAGCTCTGCCGCGTGCACGTGGGCCCGGCGCTCCTCGCGCTCGCGCAGCGCTTCGACTCGTTCATCTTTCAAGACCTCACCGCGACGCAGGTCGCGGCCGTGGTGCTGGCCGAGGGCTTCGCGCCCTGGCAGCGCACGCACCGCGACGACACGCAGCGCGCGATGCCCGTGCGCGAGTACTGCGTGCAGTACAACGAGAGCGACCTCGACTTCGTGCTGCGCCTGCTCGCCGAGGAGGGCGTCGGGTTCTACTTCGACCACTCGGGCGAGCGCGAGGAGATGGTGCTCTTCGACGCCAACACGTCGTGCGCGCCCGTGACCACCATGGACGGCGCCGCCCTCACGATCCAGGGCCCCGAGGCGGGCACCGCGGCGGTCGAGACGGTGCGCGACTTCGACCTGGTGAACAGCCTCCGGAGCACGAGCTCGGTCGTGCGCGACTTCGACTGGACGCAGCCGCGCCTCGACCTCACGCGCGAGACCCGCGGCGCCGACGGCAACGGCCGCGACCGCGAGGTGTACGAGTACCCCGGGCCCCTCACCATCGGCGAGTACAGCGACCCCGCGTACGCGGCCGAGGACGGGGCCGCGCAGTCGCGCCTCCGCCGTCAGCTCTTCAAGTCGCGCGAGCGGAGGTTCGTGGGCTCGGGCGTGGTCACCACCCTCACGCCGGGGCAGACCTTCGACCTCACGGGGCACCGCAACCCGGGCTTCGACGGGTCGTACCTGGTGACCCGCGTCGAGCACGAGGGCCACGCGCCCGAGGAGCTCACCAGCGACACGCACACCCACGAGGAGGAGCACGCCGAGCGCTACCGCAACACCTTCGAGTGCATCCCGCTCGACGTCGACCACCGGCCGCAGCGGTCGTTCACGCGGCCGCGCATCGGCGGCTGCCAGACGGCCACCGTGGTGGGCCCCGCGGGCGAGGAGATCTACACCGACGAGCACGGGCGCATCAAGGTGCAGTTCCACTGGGACCGCGCGGGGCGGCGCGACGAGGCGAGCTCGTGCTGGGTGCGCGTCTCGCAAGCGTGGGCGGGCAACGGCTGGGGCTTCGTGTTCATCCCGCGCATCGGGATGGAGGTGATCGTGCAGTTCCTCGAGGGGAACCCCGACCGCCCGATGATCACGGGCTGCGTCTACAACGGCGAGAACCGCCCGCCCTACCCCCTGCCCGACGACAAGACCAGGAGCACCATCAAGACCAACAGCACCATCGGCGCGGGCTACAACGAGCTGCGCTTCGAAGACCTCGCGGGCTCCGAGGAGATCTACCTGCACGCGCAGAAGGACTTCAACGAGGTGGTCGAGCACGACCACTCGACGCTGGTGCACCACGACCAGCGCAACACGGTCGACCACAACCAGACCGAGCTCGTGAAGTGCAACCAGTCGATGACCGTGGGGGGCGACCGCACGAGCCACGTCTGCGGCGAGGAGAAGAAGACCGTCGACAAGGACCAGACCGACGTCGTGCACAAGAACCGCACGCACACGGTCGACCTCGACGAGAAGATCACCGTCACCAAGAACCAGACGGTGACCGTGGGGATCAACCGCACCGAGACCGTGGGCAACAACGAGACGGTGACCGTCACCGGCAACGAGACGCGCTCGGTCGGCAAGAACCTCACCACCGCGGTGGGGCTCATCGAGATGCGCAGCGTGGGCGTCGGGCGCATGACCACCATCGGCGGCTTCGACGTGACCACCGTCGGCGGCGCGATGGTCACCAACGTGGCGGGCGCGTGCGCGGTCTCGGCCGGCGTGCGGCTCACGCTCACCTGCGGCGGCACCTCGGTCGCGCTCAAGCCGAGCACGTGCACCGTGTCGGCGCCGTCGAAGGTGCTGCTCCAGTCGGGCTCGGCGAGCGTCGAGATCGTGCCCGGCAAGGTCACGCTGAGCTCGGGCGGCGGCGCCAAGATCGTGCTCGACGGGGCCGACGTGAAGGTGAGCGCGGCCAACATCGAGCTCGCGGCGAGCGCCAACGGCAAGTTCACCGCGGGCGCCGCGCTCGACCTCATCGGGATGCTCACGACCATCAAGGGCAACCCCGTGAAGATCAACTGCTGAGGGAGATGTCACCATGACCATGCCCGCGGCCCGCGTCGGCGACATGCACACCTGCCCGATGACCACGGGGCCCGTGCCCCACGTGGGCGGCCCCGTGCTCCCGCCCGGCGCGGTGATGATCCTCGTGGGCGGCCAGCCCGCGGCGCGCATCGGGGACATGTGCGTGTGCGTCGGCCCGCCCGACTCGATCGTGAAGGGCGCGATGCCCGTGCGCATGATGAACATGCCCGCGTCGCGCATGACCGACCAGACCGCGCACGGCGGGGTGATCGTGCAGGGCTGCCCCACGGTGCTCATCGGGCTCGCGGGCATCTCGGGCAACGTGCTCGCGGGCATCCAGCGGTGCCAGGCGATGGCCGCGGGGCGCAATCCCCCGCCGGGGGCGACGGCGCCCAACGGGGCGCAGCTCCAGCCCAACACGCCGGGGCAGAGCTACAACAACTGCGGCATCGAGGTGTCGCGGCAGATCATCACGCAGTCGACGGGCGCCAACATCGGGCAGGAGCAGCTCTTCAACCAGGCGCTCAACAACGGCTGGGCGAACAACGTACCGGGCAACGCCTTCGCGAGCGGGGGCACGGTGCCCGCGGGGCGACAGTCGATCATGGCGGCCAACGGCGTGCAGACGACGCAGATGGCGCCCACGATGTCGAACCTCGAGACGGCCGTGTCGCAGGGCCGCGGGGTGTCGGTCGACGTGTGGGCGGGCTCGATGCCCAACTGGGCCGGGCAGGGGCTCGCGCCGGGCACCGGCGGGCACAACATCCTGGTGACGGGCGTGGAGTACGACGCCAACGGCAACCCCATCAACGTGATCATCAACGACACGGGCGTGGGGCAGTGCGGGGTGAGCATCCCCTACGCGCAGTTTCAGAACGCCCTCATCGGCGGCGGGAACAATCACGTGGTGACCAACAACCCCATCTGGTGACGGAGGCGATCGACGATGACCGACGAGGTGAAGCCCGTTCGACGGCTGGTGGAGACGGCCCGGATGCACCCCGCGGGCGCCATGCCCACGGAGACGCACCAGTCGCTCCCGGTGCCGCTGTTCACGGGGAGCGGTGATGGCGCGGTGGGCTTTCTCTTCGCGCCCACGGCGCTGCAGATGGGCGCGGGGCTGTGGGTGTTTCCGCCGACGTACCGCGCGATCGTGACGGCGCGCGAGGCGGTGTTCGAAGAGATGCGGCGGGTGACGCCCGCGGACTTCGGCCTCGACGACGACCCCGCCAAGGCGCTGGGCACCTACGGCCTCCCGAGGGACGTCACCGCCGAGCAGTACACCGCCCTCAAGGAGCGGCTCTACGACGACTACGACGCGCTGCTCCCGTGGTTCTTCGGCGGCGACGTCGCCCCGCCCGCGAGCGTGCGCCGCGTGGCCGAGGACTTTCGCGTGGTGTTCCACACCCTCTCGGAGCACGTGCTCCAGCGGTACTACCGCGCGTTCGGGCGGCGCTTCTTCACCTGGGTCGACAGCGTGAGCGCGTAGGAGGCACCTCGGTGGAGATCACGTTCGAACAGGGCGACATCACGAAGGGCCCCGCCGTCGACGCGCTGGTGCACCCCACGAGCACCGACCTGCGCATCGTCGCGGGCCTCGGCGCCACGCTCCGAAGCGCGGGCGGCGCGGAGTTCGTCGAGGGCGCGCGCTCGCTCGCTCCCCTCGCCCTCGGGGCCGTGGGCGTCGGCCCCGGGGGCTCGCTGCGGGCGCCGAGGGTGCTGCACGCGGCGGTGGTGAGCTACGAGCTCGACGACCTCTCGGGGCCGCGCGAAGACGGCGCGCTCATCCACGGCACGGTGCTGCGGCGGGCGATGCACGAGATCCTCGCGACGGCGGCGCGGCTCGAATTGCAGTCGCTCGCGGTGCCCGACCTCACGGGGCCGTCGGCCTTTCCGCTGGAGCTCGGCGCGCGCATCGTGCTGTCGGAGCTTCACGCCCTCGTGACCGAGGGGGGCGCCACCACGCTCGAGCGCGTGCGCTTCGTGCTCGCCCTCGAAGACGAGCGCGAGGCCTACCAGGCCGCGTGGGAGGCGCTTCTCGACGTGCACTCCACGCTGCCCGCTCGCACCAGCGCGCCCCCGGCGCCCGCCGACGACCCCTTCGCCGCCGAGTGCGTGGCCTTCAAGCCCCGACCTCAATAGTATCCGCCGCGATGAGCGAAGCCACGCCGCGCCGCGGATGGAACGTCGCGCGCGCCGTCGTGTGGGCGCTGGCCGCCGCGGTGAGCGCCCTCGTGATGCGAGGCTTCTTGCGCGGCCCGCGCGTCGGAGAGGACTACAAGTACTTCTTCCCCCGCATGCTCGACGGGTTCTGGTGGAGGCTCGAGAACGGCCCCCTGCCCGTGCAGTGGTTCACGCCGTCGTTCTGCGGCGGCGTCCCCCGCGTGGCCGACGGGCAGGACCTCAGCTACGCGCTGCCGCAGCTCCTCACGCAGTGGGTCGACCCCCGCGACGCCGCGTGGGGCACCGCGGTGATCATGGCCCTCGCCGGGGGCGCGGGCTTCGAGCGCCTGCTCTCTCGCGCGTTCGGCGCGTCGCCCCCCGTCGCGCTGCTCGGCGGCGTGGTCGTGACCTTCAACGCCGCCCACGAGGCGCGCTCGCTCGCGGGCCACCTCGCCTACCACGGCATGATGCTCGTGCCGTGGGCGTGCCTCGGCGTCGCCGCGCCGCTGCCCGCCGAGCCCGCCGCGCGACGGTGGCGCCTCGCGGGAGACATCCTGCTCACGGGCGCGGTGCTCGCGTACCTCGTCTCGGCGGGCATGCTCAACATGGCCGCGCCGCTGGGCCTCGCGGTGCTCGCGACGATCTTCGCGCGCGCTTCGGTCGCGCCCGAGGGAGAGCTCGTCGCGACGGTGCGTGAGGGCGTCGTTCGCCTCGCCGCGGGCAGCGCGCTGGCGCTGGCGCTGAGCGCGGCGAAGCTCGCGGCCTTCGCGAGCTACTTCTCGCACTTCGCGAGGGACTTCTACCCGTTGCCGGGCGTCGCGGGCGCGCTCGAGGCCGTGAGCGTGACGGCCCGCGCGGTCTTCGGCTGGTGGGCGCCGTCGGCGCCGCGCATCGCCAACTCGCGCTTCGTCGTCGAGGCGCACGAGCTCACCTACGGCGTCGGCCCGCTGCCCGCGCTGGGGCTCGCCGTGGGCGCGGTCGCGTGGGCGCGCGGGCGGCGCGCGCTGGGCCTCTCGGCGCGGCGCATGGGCGTCGTGGCGGCGCTCGCGGCGGTGCTCGCCGTGCCCTTCGTCATCAACGTCTACACGCCGGGGTGGAACGCGCTTCTCAAGAAGCTCCCGGTGCTCTCGTCGTCGAGCCTGCTCTTTCGCTGGTGGCTCACGTACGTGTTCGTGGCGCCGCTGGGGCTGCTCGGCTTCGAACGCATGCAGCCCAGGGCTCGCGCGCTCGTGTGCGCCGCGGGCGTCGCCCTCACGCTCGTCGCGGCCCTCGCGAAGTCTCGCCCCATGGAGATGCCCGCCAGCTACGACCCCTCGGCCGTGCTCGTCGCGTGGCACCAGACGCGCGCCTCGGGGCGCCCGCCGCCCATCACCGCGGTCTCGTCGGCGAGGCTCGTGGCCCCCGAAGACGGCGGCGCGCTCGTGCGCGGCCAGTCGCACCAGTACTGCTACGACCCGACCTTCGGGTACCGCCACGAGCGCTTCATCCGCGGGCCGCTGCACCTCGGGCCCATCACCGACGTGCGCGCCGGCGTGCTCAACCTCAAGAACCCCGCTTGTTACGTGTGGCCGCGGGAGAACCATTGCCGGCCGGGTGACCACTTCGCGCCCTCGCAGCTCGCCGAGATGCTCCGCTTCGCGTCGCGGCGGCCCTTCGCATTCGAAATGTCGTCGAGGCAGCGCGTCGCCAACGCGGTCACCATGGCCGCGTGGGCCGGTGCGCTGGCCCTCGCCCTGACCCTCGCCGTGCGGCGGGTGCGACGGCGCTGAAGTCTCTCCCCAAGCGTCACCCCCCCGACCTCGATCACAGGGTGTGTAAGCGCGGAACCCTCGGGCGCGTTGGTCCGTCCGAAGGCGCTCACCCCCCGCACTCGCCCTCCGAGGAAGCCATGCAACCCCTGCTCATGCGTTCTCGCCGCCCGGTCGCCTTCGCGCTGCCCCGGCTCCTCCTGCTCGCGCTGCTCGCGGCCCTCACCGTGCTCGGCAAGATGTCACCCGCCCACGCCGCGGGCCTGCTGCTCCCCACCGACGGGAGCGTCGGCCCGCTGGCGATCCGGTCGCACCGGGTGACCGTGGCCGTGCACGAGCGCGTCGCCGAGACGCGCGTGGTGCAGGTGTTTCGCAACAACACCGACCGCCAGCTCGAGGGCACGTACATCTTCCCGCTGCCGCAGGGCGCCACGGTCTCGGGCTTCGCGATGACCGTCAACGGCGTGCGCCAGGAGGGCCAGGTCGTCGAAGCGGGCGAGGCCCGGCGCATCTACGAGGGCATCGTCGCGCGTCTGCAAGACCCCGGGCTCGTCGAGTACATGGGCTCGAACCTCTTCCGCGCGCGGGTGTTCCCCATCCCCCCGCGCGGCGACCAGACGGTCGAGCTGCGCTTCACCCAGACGCTCGACTACCAGTCGGGCACGCTGCACTACCGCTACCCCCTGCGCACCACGGGGCCGCAGGCGAGCACCCTCGAAGACTTCACCCTGAGCGCCACCATCGACTCGCGCGTGCCCATCCGCGCGGTCTACTCGCCCTCGCACCGGGTCGACACCGTGCGCCACGGAGACCACCAGGCCGTGGTGGGCTTCGAAGAGGGCCGCGCCTCGCTCGACCGCGACTTCGACCTCTACTACACGGTCGCCGACGGCGACGTGGGCCTGAGCGTGCTCACGCACCACCCCGCGGGCGAAGACGGCTACTTCCTGATGATGGTCGCCCCGCGCACCGAGGTGACCGAGCGCGAGATCATCGGCAAGGACATCCTCTTCGTCTGCGACACCTCGGGCTCGATGGCCGGCGAGAAGATGGAGCACGCCCGCCAGGCCCTCCGCGCCTGGATCGAGCGCCTGAACCCCGACGACACCTTCAACATCCTGCGCTTCAGCACCGACGTCGAGCAGCTCTCGGACGCCTCGCTCAGCGCCTCGCCCGACAACCGCGCCCGCGCGCTGCGCTTCGTGAGCACCTTCGAAGCCTCGGGCGGCACGGCCATCGCGCCCGCGCTCACGCAGGCCCTCGCCATCCCCGCGCGCCGCGGCGCGCCGCGCATCGTGGTCTTTCTCACCGACGGCATGCCCACCGTGGGCGAGACCGACGTGCAGCGGATCATCACCAGCGTGCGCGAGCGCAACGGGAGCACCGCGCAGATCTTCGCCTTCGGCCTCGGCGACGACGTCAACACCACCTTCCTCGACCTGCTCGCGCAGCAGAACCGCGGCGCCGCGGACTACGCGCGCTCGGGCGCCGAGATGTCGTCGCTGCTCGCGGGCTTCTACAACATGATCGCCTTCCCGGTGCTGGCCGACCTGCGCCTCGCGCTGCGCGGGGCCGACGCGTACGACATCTACCCCCGCGACCTCGGCACGCTCTACCGCGGCTCGCAGCTCGTGGTGACGGGCCGCTACCGCACGCCCGGCGCCGCGCACGTCGCCCTCACCGCCACCGTCGCGGGCCAGGCCGACCCGCGCACCTTCGAGTGGCCCGTGACCCTGCCCCCGCGCGACGAGGGCAACGGCTTCATCCCGCGCGTGTGGGCCACGCGCAAGACGGGCTACCTGCTCGACGAGATCCGCCTGCGCGGCGAGAACCCCGAGCTGCGCGAGAGCGTGATCGCCCTCGCGCGCCGCTTCGGCATCGTCACCCCGTACACCAGCTACCTCGTCACCGAGAACCAGAACCAGGTCGCCGAAGACGAGCGCCCCGCCCGCGAAGAGGCCCTGCGCATGCAGGTGCGCACGGGCTTCCGCGCGCCGCCGCCCGTCGCGAACGTGCCCCGCGACCGCGGCGGCCAGAGCATCGACGACCTCGTGAGCCGCGCCATGCCCGCCGGCGCCGCGCCCGCGCAGCCCTCGATGGCCCCCGCCCGCACCACCGTCGCGCGGCGCCCGATGCCCCAGGCCGACGCGCCCGACTTCAGCGCCTTCCAGTCGCTCGGCGGCAACGCCGGGGGCGGCAGCGCGATGACCCGCGGCGCCACGGGGTCTTCTGCCGCCGCGCCCGTGCACCACGGCGCGGCCATGCCCA
>JBDHVF010000195.1:0-10976 GCA_039809605.1 Polyangiales bacterium
CGCAAGCTCGCCGCGAGCTCCCGGATGGCCGCCAGCACGCAAGCTCCAGCCCGCGCAGACGGCCGTAGCGTTGCGCGTGGCGAGCTAGCGCTCGCCCGTGGGCACTGGGGACTGGTGGCCTTTGTGTCGCCCGTGGGCACTGGGAACTGGCGGCCGTTGTGTTGCCCGTGGGCCATGGGCAACACAGAGGTCGGCAGTCCCCGGTGCCCACGGGCGAGCGCAAGCTCGCCGCGAGCTCCCGGATGGCCGCCAGCACGCAAGCTCCAGCCCGCGCAGACGGCCGTAGCGTTGCGCGCGGCGAGCTAGCGCTCGCCCGTGGGCACTGGGGACTGGTGGCCGTGACGTCGCCTCTGGCGGCGCTTGCGCTCGCCCGGTCACTTCGGGGCTGACACCGCGCGCCCGCCTCTGCGATCGTCCCCCGCCATGAAGGATCAGACCGACGTCCTGATCGCGGGGGCGGGGCCGACGGGCCTCACGCTCGCGAGCGAGCTCATGCGCCACGGGCTCACGGTGCGCATCGTCGACGAGGCCGACGCCCCGTCGCCGTGGTCGAAGGCCATCGCGGTGCACGCGCGCACGCTCGAGATCCTGCGCTCGATGGGGGTCGCCGACGCGCTCATCGAGAAGGGCCAGAAGATCCGCGGCGCGACGATGTGGTCGGGCGGCGCCGCGATCGTGCGCGCCGACTTCGACGAGCTCGAGACCGCGTACCCCTACGTGCTCTCGCTCCCGCAGAGCGAGACCGAGGCGGTGCTCGCGGACGCGGTAGCCCGCCACGGCGGCGCCGTCGAACGCTCGACGCGGCTCGTGTCGTTCCGCCAGGACGGCACGGGCGTCACGGCCACCCTTTCGAAGGGCGGGGCGACCGAGGCGGTGCGCGCGGCGTGGCTCGTGGGCTGCGACGGCGCGCGGAGCGTCGTGCGCAAGGCCCTCGACATGCCCTTCGAGGGCAGCACGTACGAAGACGTCTTTCTGCTCGCCGACGTGAAGATCGCGTGGGACACCCGCGACGACCGCATCGCCGCGTACTTCGCCGACGACGGCCTCGTGGCGTGCTTCCCCATGCGCGACGGGCGCTGGCGCGTGATCGCCACGGCGCCCGATGGGGACGACAAGGCCGCTGCGCCCACGCTCGACGAGATGCAGACGGTGTTCGCGAGGCGCACGGGCGCGGGCGCGGCGCTCTCGGACATGGCGTGGTCGTCGCGCTTCCACATCCATTGCAGGCAGGTGGCCGAGTACCGCGACGACCGGGTGATGCTCGCGGGCGACGCGGCGCACATCCACAGCCCCGCGGGCGGCCAGGGCATGAACACCGGCATTCAAGACGCCCACAACCTCGCGTGGAAGCTCGCCCACGTGCACAAGGGCCTCGCGCGCGACCGGCTGCTCGCCACCTACCACGACGAGCGCCACGCGGTGGGCGAGGCCGTGCTGCGCGGCACCGACGTGGCGACGCGCGTCGGCACGGTGAAGAACGCCGTGATCAAGGGCGCGCGCGACCAGGCGGCGCGCCTTCTGTCGAGCCTCGAGGTGGTGCAGCAGCGCGTGGCGCGCGAGGTCGCCGAGCTCTCCGTGGGCTACGAGCGAAGCGCCCTCTCGCGCGAGGACCACACCAGCATGCTCCAGGCGCGCATCGGCACGGCCGCGGGCGCAGAGACGCCCACGATCACGGCGATCCGGTGGTTCGACAGCGCCGTCGCCGCGGGACAGCGCGCGAAGGACGGGCGCGTCACCCGCGCGGGCGAGTCGGGCACGCGGAGCCTGCTCGACGCGCTCGACACGCGGAGGTGGAACCTGCTCCTCTTCGACGGCCGCAGCGCGAGCGCCGAGGGCTACCAGCGCTTCGCCTCGATCGCGAGCGCCGTCACGGCGCGCTACCCCGAGGCCGTCGAGGTGAGCGTGGTCACGCCGCGCGCGACGCGGCCCTCGGAGCTTCCCGAGTCGCTGCCGGTGCTGCTCGACCCCGACGGAGAGCTCGAGCGCGCGTACGGCGCCGTGAGCGAGTGCGTGTACCTCCTGCGCCCCGACCTCTACGTGGGCTACCGCTCGCAGCCCGCCGACGAGGCGAAGGTCATGGCGTACCTGCGCCCCTTCCTGCGCCCCGCGCCCTGAGGGGGCCCGCGCGGTGTTCCGCGCGGGGCCGTGATGCACTACCCTCCGCGCACCATGAGCGAGGCGTTCCAGTTCACCCTCAACGGCCGCGTCGTCAGCGTGACGCGCGAGTCGACCCACCTGTCGCTGCTCGACTGGCTCCGCGCGCGGGGCCTCACCGCCACCAAGGAGGGCTGCGCCGAAGGCGACTGCGGCGCCTGCACCGTGGCCGTCGTCGAGACCGACGGGCGCGGCGAGCGCACCTGGAGGGCCGTCAACGCCTGCATCACGCTGCTCCCCATGGTGGCCGGCCGCGAGGTGGTCACCGCCGAAGGGATCGCCGAGGGAGGCGCCCACCCCGTGCAGCAGGCCATGGTCGACCGCTACGGCTCGCAGTGCGGCTACTGCACGCCGGGCTTCGTCATGTCGATGTTCGAGGCGTACTACCGCGACGACCTCAAAGACCGCTCCGCGCTCGCCGACCAGCTCTGCGGCAACCTCTGCCGCTGCACGGGCTACCGGCCCATCCGCGACGCCGCCCTCGACGCGCTCGCCCACCGCCAGTCGTGCGAGCGCAATGGTTCGCACGCGAGCGACCGCTTCCGCCTGCCGCTCGCTTCGAAGGAGGTGCGCCCCGAGCCCCTGGGCTACGAGTTCGCCGGGCAGCGCTTCGAGGCGCCCACGTCGCTCGACGCGCTCTGCGCGCTCAAGTGGGCCACGCCCGAGGCCGTGCTCGTCGCGGGCGCGACCGAGGTGGGCGTCGACATCAACAAGAAGTTCCGCGAGTTCCCGATGCTCGTGAGCACCGAGAACGTGCCCGAGCTCAAGCGCATCGAGAAGACCGACACCCACTGGGTCCTCGGCGGCGCCGCCACCCTCACGGCCATCGAGGAGGCCCTCGCGGGGGAGCTGCCGGGGCTGCACAAGATGCTGCGGGTGTTCGCGTCGCGGCAGATTCGCAACCGCGCCACGCTCGCGGGCAACCTCGTGACGGCCTCGCCCATCGGCGACCTGCCGCCCGTGATGCTCGCCCTCGACGCCGAGCTCGTCCTGCGCTCGGCGGGCGGTCAGCGCGTCGTGCCCGTGTCCGAGTTCTTCACCGCGTACCGCACGACCGCGCTGCGCCCCGACGAGGTCGTCGAGGCCGTGCGCGTGCCCCGCGGGGCGAGCGCGCCGTCGCTCACCCGGCGCTTCGACACGTACAAGGTCTCGAAGCGCCGCGAGCTCGACATCAGCATCGTCGCCGCGGCCTTCGTGGTCGACACCGACGCCGCGGGCGTCGTGCGCCACGCGCGCCTCGCGTACGGCGGCGTCGCGGCCACCCCCGCGCGCGCGAAGCGAACCGAGGCGGCCCTCGTGGGAATGCCCTGGACGCGCGGCTCGGTCGAGTCGGTGCTCCCGCTGCTCGCCGAGGAGTTCAAGCCCATCGCCGACGTGCGCAGCGGCGTGGACTTTCGCCGCGAGCTCGTGGCGAGCCTCTTCGAGAAGTTCTTCGACGGCGTCGAGACGCTCGGGCAGGACCTTCCGCTCGAGTTCACCCCCACCGAGGCGCCCGCCGAGCCCGACGTCACCCGCGCGCTGCGCCACGAGAGCGCCCTCGGTCATGTCACCGGGGCCGCGCGCTACGTCGAGGATCAGGCCCTCTCGCGCCCGATGCTCGAGCTCTGGCCCGTGTGCGCGCCGCACGCGCACGCGCGCATCGTTCGACGCGACGCCGCGAAGGCCCGCACCGTGCCCGGCGTGGCCGCGGTGCTCTTCGCCGAAGACATCCCCGGCATGAACGACGTGGGCGCCATTCGCCACGACGAGTCGCTGCTCGCCAGGAGCGAGGTGATGTTCCACGGGCACATGGTGGCGATCGTGGCGGCCGACTCGTACGAGACGGCGCGCAAGGCCGCGGCGCTCGTCGAGGTCGAGTACGAGCCGCTGCCCGCCATCGTGGGCCTCGACGCCGCCATCGCCGCGGGGAGCTACCACACCGACGGCCACCGCATCCGCCGCGGCGACGTCGCGGGCGCGCTCGCGTCGGCGCCGCGCACGCTCTCGGGCTCGCTCACCCTCGGCGGCCAGGAGCACTTCTACCTCGAGTCCCACGCCGCCTGGGCCGAGGTCGACGACGACGGCTCGCTGCGGGTCTCGTCGTCGACGCAGCACCCCTCCGAGGTGCAGGCCGTCGTGGCGCACGTGCTCGACCTGCCGCGGCACCGCGTCGTGGTCGAGTCTCCGCGCATGGGCGGCGGCTTCGGCGGCAAGGAGACGCAGGGCAACACCTGGGCGGCCCTCGCCGCGCTCGTCGCATTCAAGACCGGCCGCCCCGCGCGCGTGATGCTCGACCGCGACCTCGACATGGCCCTCACGGGCAAGCGCCACCCCTTCCGCGCCGACTGGCGCGCGGGCTTCGACGCCGACGGACGTCTCCTCGCCGCCGACGTGCGGCTGGTGAGCGACGGAGGCTGGGCGCTCGACCTCTCGGAGTCGATCTGCGACCGCGCGCTCTTTCACCTCGACAACGCGTACTACATCCCCCACGTCGACTTCTTCGGCCGCGTGGCGAAGACCCACACGGTCTCGCACACGGCGTTTCGAGGCTTCGGCGGGCCGCAGGGGATGGTGGTGATCGAAGACGTGCTCGACCGCGTGGCGCGCTCGCTGGGCCTCGCGCCCGAGGTGGTGCGCGAGCGCAACCTCTACCGCGGTGAGGGCGAGACCAACACCACGCACTACGGCCAGCACCTCGACGGCAACCGCATCGGGCGCATCTGGAGCGAGCTCAAGGCGAGCGCCGACTTCGACCGCCGCCGCGCCGAGGTCGACCGATGGAACGCCGAGCACCCGCGGGTCAAGCGCGGCCTCGCGATCACGCCGGTGAAGTTCGGCATCTCGTTCACGGCGACCTTTCTCAATCAAGCGGGCGCGTACGTGGTGATGTACCGCGACGGCTCGGCGCAGGTGAACCACGGCGGCACCGAGATGGGGCAGGGGCTTCACACCAAGATGCTCGGCGTGGCGATGCGCGAGCTGGGGCTCCCGGCCGACCGCGTGCGGGTGATGAAGACGCGCACCGACAAGGTGCCCAACACGTCGGCCACGGCGGCCTCGTCGGGCGCCGACCTCAACGGCGCGGCCGTGCGCGCCGCGTGCGAGGCGCTGCGCGAGCGGCTCATGGGCGTGGCCGCGGAGATGTTCGGCTGCCCCGCGTCGCAGGTGCGCCTCGAAGACGGCGCGTTCCGCGGTCCGTCGCCCGAGATGGTGGCGACGCACGCGCAGGTGTGCGAGCGCGCGGTGGTGCGTCAGGTGTCGCTGGCGGCGACGGGCTACTACCGCACGCCGGGCATCGGCTACGACCGCGCCGCGGGCAGAGGGAAGCCCTTTCACTACTTCGCGTACGGCGCGGCGGTGACCGAGGTCGAGGTCGACGGCTACAGCGGCATGAAGCGTCTGGTGCGCGTCGACATCCTTCACGACGTGGGCGACTCGCTGAACCCCGGCGTCGACCGCGGCCAGGTCGAGGGGGCCTTCGTGCAGGGCGTCGGCTGGCTCACGGGCGAGGAGCTGCTCTGGGACACCTCGGGGCGCCTGCTCACGCACTCGGCGAGCACGTATCAGATCCCGTCGATCAGCGACGCGCCGATGGACCTGCGCGTGACGCTGCTGCCCGACGCGGCGCAGGGCGACACCATCCACGGGAGCAAGGCCGTGGGCGAGCCGCCGCTGATGCTTGCGATCTCGGCGCGCGAGGCCATTCGTGACGCGGTGGCGGCCTTCGGCGAGCCGGGGGCGCAGGTGCCGCTGCCGTCGCCCGCGACGCACGAGGCGATCTTTCACGCGCTGCGCGCGCGGCTCGTCGAGGCGGGCGCGCGCGAGGCCGCGGAGTGAGGGCGGCGTAACCCCTTCGCTACCGCACCGACGCGTCGACGAGGTCGGCCGCGCGGCACTCGGCCCAGAAGCGGTCGTCGTCTCCGGGCGCGGCGCGCTGCGCGAGGAAGCCCACGTGTCCGCCCGCTTCGGTGACGATGAAGCGCACGCAGGAGGGCGCCGTGGCGCGCGCGTCGAGCACGGGCCCCACGGGCACGAGCGGGTCGTCGGCGGCGTGGATGATCGCCGTCGGGACGCGCGCCGCGGGCAGCACCTCGCTCGCGCTCGACCGGAGGTAGTAGTCGTCGGCGTCGCGAAAGCCGTGGAGCGGCGCCACCACGGCCTCGTCGAAGTGACGGATGGTGCGCACGCCCCGCACCCTCTCGCGGGTGAAGTCTGGGGGCAGCGTGAGGCGGCCGTAGCGCCGTCGCAGCTTCGCGAGGATGAACCAGCGGTAGACCGAGGCCGCCGCGCGCTCGGCGAAGGCCGACGAGCGCACGAGGTCGATCGGCGGGCTGATGGCGACGGCCATGCGCGCGCCCGCGGGCGGAGACGCGCCCCACTCTCCCACCGCGCGCAGGAGGAGGTGCCCGCCGAGCGAGAAGCCCACCATGCCCATGCGCTCGTAGCGCGCGAGAGACCAGTCGACGGCGGCGCGCACGTCGTCGGTGAGGCCCGAGTGCGTGAGCCCCTCGGCCGTGTCGATCGACTCGCCCGCGCCGCGGAGGTTCAGGCGCAGCGTGTCGAAGCCGCGGCGCCGGAGCTTGTGCGCCATGCGCAGCACGAAGCTCTCGGCGGCCGTTCCGTTGATGCCGTGGAGCACGAGCGCGACGCCGCGGGGGCGCTCGACGCGGTCGAGGCGCGCGACGAGGCGGCCCTGGCGCACGGGGATCTCGACGCGCTCGCCGGGCGCCGCGGAGGGCGGTCGCACGAAGGGCAGCGCCACGGTCTGCAGGTGACCGTTCGCGAGCGCGCGGTGCGGCACGAACGACGGCACCGGGAGCTCGTGCAGCCAGCGCAGGTCGTCGGGGGTCATCGCGCGAGGAGGTCAGTGATACGCGACGGCGGCGCGCACGGGCTGGCCCGTGCGGTCGTGCTCTTCGAGGAGCCTGCGGGCTTTTTCGAGGCAGCCCATGCACGCGTAGAACTCGCTGCCGTGGGCGCAGCGCACCGAGAGCCAGAGGTTGCTCTTGATGCCCTTCGCCGCGCGGTCGCGGGCCTCGCCCGCGGTGTCGAGGTGCTTGCCGCACGCGACGCAGTGCAGGTGCGCCCCCGCGGGCACGTCGGGCGTCGGGGGGATGGCCGCGAGCGACGGGTCGTACACGTCGCCCGAGACGCGGGGAGGCGCGACGGGGCGGGGGGGCTGAAGGGCCTTGCGTTCTTTCTTCGTGAGCCTGGGCTGACGCTTCATGAGGGCGCTGGAGACTACCAGAAGCGGCGGCGTTGGGAATCGCCGTGCGCCCGGCGCGCGGGCGCGGTACACACCGCGCGCTGATGCGCGACCCGCGCCGCGAGATCGACCCCGGCCACGTGTGGGAGGTGCAGGACGTACGCGTCCGGCGCTACCGGCGCGAGCGCTTCGACCGGCTGCGGTACGCGCGGCGGGTGCTCGACGCGCTGCGGCCCGTGCACGTCGACGTGATGCTCTACGAGGGGCACAGGGAGATCCGCGTCGAGCGGGGCCACGCGTGGCGCAGGCCGCCGGGCTTTCAGTGGGCCACGGTGTCGATCCCCCGCGACGCGACGCGCGAGGAGATCGCCATGACCCTCATGGACCTCGCGGGCGTCGAGGGCGTGGCCTTCGCGCTCGAGGCCCTTCTCGCGCTCGGCGAAGACGACGGCTGACGCCTTTCTCGAAGGTTCACCCGCGGGGGGATCGGCGCTAGGCTTCCCGGCAAATGCAAGAAGCACTCGTTTCGAAGTACATGTCCTCGCCCGTGCGCACGATCCGCGAGGGCGCGCCGCTCGGCGACGCCCACCGCGTGCTGCGCGAGTACACGCTCTCTTCGCTCGCCGTGGTCGACGCGAAGTCGCGGCTCGTGGGGGTGATCTCTCGCACCGACCTCCTGCGCGTGGGTCGCGTCGAGGAGGGCACGCGCCGCGGCCACGTGCTGCTCTCGCTGCCCGACGCGCCCGTGAGCACGGTGATGACCCGCGGCGCGGTGACCGTGCCCCCGAGCGCGACGGTGAGCGCCGCGGCGGGGGAGCTCGTCAAGCGCCACATCCACCGCGTGTACGTCACCGACGGCGACGCGCTCGTGGGCGTCTTCAGCACGCGCGACGCGATGGAGGCCGTGCGCGACCGCCACGTCGGCGCCCCCCTGTCGGACTTCATGTCGACCCCGGTGCTCACGGTGCAGACGACCGACACGGTGGCGCTCGCGACCGACCGGCTGCGCGACGCCCACGTGGCGGGCCTCGTGGTGCTCGACGAGAACGACGAGCCCGTGGGCGTCTTCACGCAGGTCGAGGCCCTTCAGGGGCGCGACGACGAGAGCAACACGCCCGTCGAAGACCGCATGAGCTACGCGATCCTGTGCCTGCCGCTCCGCATGTCGATGGGCCGCGCCGCGGCCAACGCCGCCGCCACCCGCGCGCGCCGCGTGGTGGCCGTCGACGCGCGCCGCGTGTGGGGCGTGCTCACGGGCATCGACTTCGCCCGCGCCCTCGTCGCCTGATCACCGCATCGTGCGCGCGTCGGCCGCGCGCACCACCCGGTCGAGCGCCGTGACGGCGCACCCGCCCGCGGCGTTCATGGTGACGTCGGCCACGAGCCACAGGTCGTTGTCGGCCGAGGTGGCGCGCGAGGTGACGGTGCGCGTGAGCGTGCGCAGCGGCGTCGTCGTGTTGCCGCAGTAGATGCGCACGGTGCTCGGCGCGCCCGCGTCGACGCGCGAGAAGGCGTGCACGCCCACGCGGTAGGTGAAGCCCGCGGGCGGCGCGTCGATGCGCACGTTCTCGGGCCCGTACGCCCTGGTGTTGTCGACGTCGAGCCGCGGGCTCGTGGGGGCGCCCGAGTCCCACGCGGGCGCGGTGTTGGCGTAGTAGCAGTCGTAGGGGCGGCTGAACCACGAGGGCGCGCTCGGGTGCAGCACGTGGAGGTCGACGTCGCCCGTGGTCGTCCACGAGAGCTCGACGCGAAGGCCCTGGCCCGTGAGCGTGACCGTGGTCGTGCAGCTCACGGTGCGCCCCATCGCGTCGGTGGCCTCGAGCCGCACGGTGTACGTGCCCACGATCACCGACGAGAAGGTCGTGTCGCAGCGCATCGGGTCGCCGAAGCTCCCCTCGGTGCCGGCGCCTTCGGGGCGAGAGACCACCGTCCACCGGCACGACGCGCCCGGCGACGCCGTGGCCGCGAGCGCGACGGGCGTGCCCGCGCGGCCCGTGACGGGCGCGGGGCAGGTCGCCGACGGAGGCGTGCACGCGGGGTTGTCGTCGACGCGCCCGTTGCAGTCGTCGTCGACCATGTTGCACGCCTCGGCCGAGGGCGCTCGCTCACCCGCGCACGCTCCCCAGGCCGTGCCCGCGGCGTTGCAGGTCTGCGTGCCCGCGCGGCAGGGCCCCACGCCCGCGGTGCCCGCGGCGCCCGAGTAGCAGCTACGGGTCATGCCCGGCGTGCAGGCGCAGCCGATGCCGTCGTCTGCGCGGCCGTTGCAGTCGTCGTCGAGGCCGTTGCAGACCTCGCGCGCGGGGCGCACCTCGCCGGTGCAAGCTCCCCACGCCGACCCGATGTTGCCCGCGTTGGCGACGCACGCGCGAACGCCCGCGCGGCAGAGGCCCACGCCCCGCGTCGCGGTGGGGCCGGTGTAGCAGGGCTCCGACGCGCCGGGGCGGCACGCGCAGCCGTCGTCGACGTTGCCGTTGCAGTTGTTGTCGACGCCGTCGCAGCGCTCGGGCGAGGGGAGCACCGCGCCGGTGCACGCGCTCCACGTGCCGAACTCGCCGACGGCGTCGCAGCGCGCGGTGCCGGGGCGGCACACGCCCACGTTCACCTCGACGGCGCGGCCGGGGTAGCACTGCGTCTGCGTGCGCGGCGCGCACACGCACTCGGGCCGTCGCGTCATCGGGTCGCACGAGCCCACGACCACGGCGGGCGCGTCGGGCGTGGTGATGTCGCGCGGGGCCACGTCGGCGCGCGCGTCGGCGGGCGCGGGGCGATCGGGGGTGGCGTCGATCGTCGCGCGGTCGGCGGTCGCGGCGTCGATGGGGGAGGGCTCCTCACCGTCGGGCGCGGCGCTGCAACCGAGGACGACCAGGCAGGTGGCGAGGCGCAGGGGGGTGTTCACGCGGCGGGAGATGATCCACGAGAACGGCGCGTTGTCGATGGGCGCCCCCGTGAAGAGGCGCGATGTGCGAGTCTCGTGGCCCCCACCCGCGCTGCCGCGAAGCTCGCACGTCGCGTGTGAAGAGGTGAGTTTCGCGTTCGGGCGTTCGCGTTACATTCCGCGCATGAAGGCGGTGATCGCGGGAGGGAGCGGGCAGATTCTGTCGAGGTCGGTCGCGGCGGCCTTCACCACGCGGCCGTCGTGATGCACGCGCTCCTGCGAGAGAACCCGCTGCTGTTGCTCTTTCTGGTGGCGGCGCTGGGCTTCGTGATCGGCCGCGTGCGCGTGATGGGCGTGGCGCCCGGCGTCGCCGCGGTGCTCTTCGTCGGCCTCGCCGCGAGCGCGTGGGACCCTGCGCTGCGCCTCCCCGAGATCGTGCAGCAGCTCGGGCTGGCGCTCTTCGTCTACACCATCGGGCTGTCGAGCGGTCCGGGCTTCTTCGCGTCGTTTCGCACGCGGGGGCTGCGCGACGCGGGCATGGCCGCGGGGCTGGTGATCGTGGGCGCAGCGCTCACGGCCCTCGCGGCGCGCGCGCTCGGGCTGCGGGCGTCGAGCGCGGCGGGCCTCTTCGCGGGGGCGCTCACCAACACGCCCGCGCTCGCGGCGGTGCTCCAGCAGCTCCGCGAGGCGGGCGCGACCGAGGCCGCGATGAACGACCCCGTGGTGGCCTACTCGCTCGCGTACCCCGGCGGGGTACTGGGC
>JBDHVF010000196.1:0-10912 GCA_039809605.1 Polyangiales bacterium
ATGAGCCGCGCCGACGTGTCCGCGCGCAACGCCGCGGCCTCGATCGAGTGCCGCGACTCGGGGGAGTACACCTTCTGCCGCCGCGGGCTCGTCGACCTGCCCGTCGCGGGCGTGGTGACGTACGAGTACTGCGGCGCGTCGCTCTGCGCGGTGTCGGTCGACGGCCCGCGCACGCGCGACGAGGCGGCCCTCGCGTCGCACTTCGACCGGCTCGTCGCGATGGTGCGCGCGTCGCTCGGCGCGCCCTCCGACGAGGCGCGCAACGTCGGCCCCGGCTGCGCGGGCCACCTCGCGCTCTGCCTCGCGTCGAAGCAGGCCGAGCTCACCGCGCGGTGGACCTGGCGCGACGGCCCGCAGGTGCAGGTCTCGGCCGATCAAGACGAGCAGGACGCTTTCGAAGCCCTCGCCGCGGTGACATGGTTCTCGGCCGAGCGCGCGCGCCGCCAGGAGCCCGCCGACGACGCGCCCGACGCGGGCGCCGCGGGCGACGTTGGAGGGGACCGCTGACGGTGGTGAGGGCCTTCGCGCTCCTCGCGCTGCTGGCGCTCATCGTGTGGCCCTCGCGCGCGTCGGCGCAGCAGGACCCGCGCCTCGTCTGGCGCACGCTCGAGACGCCCCACTTCAGGGTGCACCACTACCAGGACATGGAGCCCGTCGCGCGCCGCGTGGGCGAGGTGGCCGAGCGGGCGGCGGCGCGGCTCCAGGGGCCGCTCGGGTGGTCGCCCTCGTCGCCCGTGCACATCGTCCTCACCGACGACACCGACGACGCCAACGGCAGCGCGACGGCGATCCCCTTCAACACGGTGCGGCTCTTCGTGACGGCGCCCGACGACCTGTCGGTGCTCGGGCAGTACGACGACTGGCTCACCACGCTCGTCACGCACGAGTACACGCACATCCTCCACACCGACCACATCACGGGCCTCCCCGCGATCGTGAACACGATCATCGGCAAGCAGTGGGCGCCCAACCAGATCCAGCCGCGCTGGGTGCTCGAGGGCCTCGCGGTCTACGAAGAGAGCCTGCACACCCACGGCGGTCGGCTGCGCTCGTCGCAGTGGGACATGCTCCTGCGCGCCGACGCGCTCGCCGACAACCTCGTGACGCTCGACCAGCTCTCGTCGGGCCCCAACCGCTGGCCGCACGGCAACATCTGGTACCTCTACGGCAGCTACTTCATGGAGTACGTCGCGGCCCGCTTCGGCCGCGAGGCGCTCGCGGAGATCATCGCCGACTACGGCTCGCACGCGCTGCCCTGGCAGCTCAACCGCACGGTGCACCGGGTGACGGGGCGCACGTGGGAGGAGCTCTACGGCGATTTCACCGCCTCCCTCGTCGCGCGCTACCGCCAGCAGGAGAGGGGGATCCGCGCGCGCGGCGTCGAGGAGGGCGTGCGCGTCACGCGCCAGGGCGAGACCGTGCGCGCGCCGCGCTTTCTGCCCGACGGCACGCTCGTCTACGAGAGCACCGACGGCCAGTCGATGACGCAGCTCCGCGCCATCGCGCCCGGCGACCTCGCGCGCGCCGACGGAACCTTCATCCCCGACGCCCGCTCGCTCGACTGGCTCGCGTCGCCCTCGGGCTTCGGCGTGCGCGACGGGGCGACCCTCGTGGTGAGCGACACGGTCCCCTACCGCGACATCCACTACTACCACGACCTCTACGTGTGGCGGCTCTCGCGCGACGGGCGCGGGCGCCCCTCGGTCGACGACGTCGAGCGCATCACCGACGGGTGGCGCGCGCAGCAGCCCGACGTGTCGCCCGACGGCGACCACGTGGCCTTCTCGGTCAACCACCGCGGCACGACCTCGCTCTTCGAGATGTCGCTTGCCGAGCGCGAGCCGCGCGCGCTCTTTCGCCCGCGGCGCTTCGAGCAGGTGTACGCGCCGCGCTACTCGCCCGACGGGCGCCGCATCGCGTTCTCGCACTGGCGCGTGGGCGGCCGCCGCGACGTGGCCCTGTGGGACCGCGACGCCCGCAGGCTCACGTACGCCACCGACGACGCCGCGCTCGACATGTCGCCGACCTTCAGCCCCGACGGCCGCTGGCTGGTGTTCTCGTCAGACCGCTCGGGCGTGATGAACCTCTACGCGCGCGAGCTGCTCGCGGGCGGAGGCCTCGGCCCGCTGCGGCAGGTCACCAACGTGGTGCTCGGCGCGTTTCAGCCCGTGGTCTCGCCCGACGGCCGCACGCTCGTCTACGTCACGTACTCGCACCGCGGGTGGGACCTCGCGCGCATGCCCTTCGACCCCGCGCGCTGGCGCGACCCCGAGGCGCTCGCCGAGGACCTCTACGAGCGCGCCGACGCCGACCCCTCCACGCGCCCCGCGGCGCCCGACTACGTCACGCTCGACCGGCCCTACGACCCGTGGGCCACGCTGCGACCGCGCGCGCTCACCGCGGAGTACACCGTCGACGGCTTCGGCCCGCAGGTGGCGCTGCGGCTCACCGGCGCCGACGTGCTCGGGCGCCACGCGTGGAACGCGCACCTCGGCGTCGGCCTCGTGCGCGGCGACCCCAACGTCGACGTCACGTACGTGTACCGCGGCGTTCGCCCGACGATGCGCCTGCGGCTCTACCGCTCGGTCGACGCGGGCGGGGGCTACCGCGTGGGCAGGGTCTCACCGGGCTGGGCGGCCGAGCGCATCGGCGGAGAGAGCGAGGTGTCGGTGGGCTTCCCCGGCCGCTTCGACTCGCACACGCTCACGCTCACCTACGACGCGGCGTACGTGCGCGCGTTCGGCGGGCTGCCGGGGCTCTACCGCTACCTCGATCCGAGCGAGGCGCCGCCCGTGCTGCCCTTTCAGGGCTGGCTCGCGGGGCTGCGCGCGACGTGGTCGTACTCGCGCGTGCAGCGGTACGCGTACTCGATCAGCGCGCAGGAGGGCGTGAGCGTCTTCGCGACCGTGCGCGTCTCCGACGCCTTCCTCGGGAGCTCCGTGGGGAGCATCGAGGCCAGCGCGGGCGCGTCGGCGTACATCCCGATGCCCTGGGGCGTCGACCGCCGGCGGCACATCCTCGCGCTGCACGTCGGCGCGGGCATCGGCACCACCGACCTCGGCGAGCGAGGGCTCTTCGGCCTCGGGGGCTTCCCCGCGTTCAACTCCGCGAGCCTGCTCGACGCGCTGCGCTTCGGCGCCATGGCCGGCGGCATCGCCCTGCGCGGCTACGCCCCCAACGCGCGCATCGGCAGCCAGTTCGAACTCGTCAACGTCGAGTATCGGTTCCCCATCCTGCAGGCGCAGCGGGGGCTCTCGACCTTCCCGCTGTTCGTGCAGCGCATCTGGGGCGACGTGTTCGCCGACGCGGGCCACGCGGCCTTCGGGCGCTTCGACATCGACAACGTCGCCGTCGGCGCGGGCGCCGAGGCGATGATCGACCTGGTGGTGGGCTACGTGGTGCCGCTGACGGTGCGCGCGGGCTGGGCGCACGGCTTCATGAGCGACGGCGACGATCAGTTCTACGCCCTGCTGGGCTCGCCCTTCTGACTACTTGCCCGGCGCCGCGAGCTCGAAATCGCGGAAGCAGAACACCGTGGCGCTCTCGGTGTCGCCCGAGCCGCCCTGCGCCTGGAGCGCGATGTGCCCGCTGGTGAACGTGTCGTCGCTCACCTGCGCGAGCTTCGCGCCGTTGCCGTAGACCGTGATGCTCGGGCCCTCCATCACGATCTGCACGCGGTTCTGCTGGCCGAGGCCCTGCCGGAGCGCCTCGTGCTGCGTCCAGTCGATGAGGGCGGTGCTCACGTTGTCCTTGCGGCGCGTGAGGCGATAGTGGCCGTCGCCCGCGATGAAGAGCCGGTAGTTGTCCTTGTCGGACTGGGCCCTGAAGCTCACGCCGCAGTAGCTCTGCGTGGGCGCCTCGGACGAGAGCAGGGTCATCGTCACGCTCACGGCCGCGTCGCCGAAGAGCGCGGGCTCGCCGCGCGTGTTCTTCTCGAGCCAGTAGGCCGCCACCGAGGTCTCACCGCCCGGCAGGGTCACCACCACGCCGGGCGCGTCGAAGCGCAGGGGAGGCGCCGACGAGGTCGCGGCGAAGCTCCAGCCCTCGGGGCTCTTCGCGAAGTTCTCCTCGACGATCGTGGGCCACGCGACGTCCGCCGCTTCCGCCCCCTGCTGAACCTTGTCGCTCATCGTGATCGATCCTTTCGTTCGCCGCGTCCACGCGTGGCCCGCGCGGCAGGTCGATGCCCCAACGGGCCCCTGACGTGCCGACGACGATACTAGGTTCCGGCGCCGTTGAGCAGCCCCAATGCGCCCCGCGCGCACGAGCGTCGGGGCGACGCCCCCGCACCGCCCCCCGCGGTCGAGCCCGCCGCCGGAGCTCCGCGCGCCGGCTGGTGAGCGTTCATTCCCGAGACGGGCGCCCAACCGACAACGAAGTGCTCAATCGCCATTCTCGGCTTGACTTGGATGGAACACACGAGTGAATAAGAGCCTCGAGAGGTAACAACCATGAACGCTCAACGTGCGATCGAGAAGGTCCTGCAGGACTTTACAAAAGAACTCCTCAAGGTCTTCTCCGAGGCCGTGGTGCAGGCGGTCTCCCAGGTGGGGAGCGCGGGCCGCGCCGCGCTGCCCGCGACGACCGTGCAGGCTACGGCGCCTGCGAAGCGCGCGCCGCGTGCCCGCAAGGCGGCCCCCGCGAAGGCGGCGAAGCCCGCGAAGGCGGCGAAGCCCGCGCGGCCCGGCGCGGTGGTCAAGAGCACGCCCGAGCAGGTGAGCCGCCTGAGCGAGCGCGTCGTCGACCTGCTGCGCAAGAGCGCGCGCAACCTGGCCGCCAGGGAGATCATGAAGGCCCTGGGCCTCCGCACGACCGATGAGGGCCGCTTTCAATACGCGCTGAACAAGCTCAAGGAAGACGGCGTGGTGCAGCAGCACGGCGAGCGCCGCCAGGCCCGTTACGGCATCGGCAGCGGCGGCGGCAAGGCGAAGGCCACGCGCGGCCCCGGGCGTCCTCGCAAGACGACGGTCACCGAGGTCGTGGCGCCCGCGGCCGCCGAGAGCGCGGCGGAGGAGCCGACGGCCGAGGCCGTGTCCGAGGGCTGATTTCGAAGAGCGAGAAGGGTTCTCCGAAGAGGTATCGGTCAGGAGCGGCGCGTGCGCCCGCGCGGAGCCGCGTCTCTCGAAGACGCCGCGCGCGAAGGGCCGAAGGTCTTCTCGTTGATGCGAGCGTCCTCCTCGAGCTCGCGCTTCCAATCACGCGGCGCCCACGACGAGCCGCGGAACTCCTCCCAGAGCTCCTGCGCCATGGCCGTGCGGCTCATGCCTTCAGGCACGTTCATCACGTCGACCTGCGCGCTCGCCATGTCGAATGTCGAGTTGACGATGCGGTCGGTGTCCATCTCCCAGTCTTGGAGCACCTGCTTGACGATGCCGCTCGAGACCCCGAAGCGCTTCGCCACCTGATGGATGTTCTGGAACTCGTAGCGGTCGTCGTCGGTGATCCCGAGGTGGTACGCGCAGAAGAGCTTGAAGGGATCGAGGCCGTGCCTCTCGCCGAGCGCGGAGCGGGGCAGGGGGCGGGCGGTGCGGGAGCGGTCCTTCGGTTCTGCCACGGGGCGACAGTACCACCGATGCGCTCCCGCGGCCTCGCCGCGTGCGCTACGCTCGCCCGCCCCATGGAGACGCCTCACCCCACGGCCGACCCCGCCATCGCCCGCATCGCGCGAAAGTATCGGGCGCTCGTGGCGCTGCGCGAGGCCCACGCGCGCGGCGAGGGGGTGGCCGCGCGCCCGACGTTGCGCGCGCTCGCGGCGGAGTTTCCGAGCGCGCTGCGAGAGATCGACCGCCTGCCCATGGACCTCTTGCGAGCGCGGGCGCGAGGCACCGAGGCCGCCGCGCGCGACCCCGCGCGGGTCGAGCCGTGGATGGAGTGGATGGCCGCGTGGCACGCGCTCATGGCCGCCACGCTCGCGACCCGCCGCGCCCTCCCGAGAGGCGCGCGGCCGCCCGAGGAGCGCGTCGCCCGGCTGGCCGAGGCCGCCACGGAGCGAGCGGGCCTGCGCGTCGACGAGGCCTACGTGGCGCGCGTCGCGTCGCCGCCCGGCGGCAGGCTCTCGAACCTCGTGCTCGAGCGCCTGGGTGAACACTTCGGCGTCGCGCCCGCGACGCTGCGCGAGGGGCTCTTTCCCACGACGCATCGCGCCGGGCGGGTGTAGCTTCGCCGCCCCCGAAGGGAGCAACCACCCCGATGGCAACCGTTCGACCGTTCCGCGCGCTGCGCCCCACGCGCGACAGGGCCCTCGCCGTCGCCGCGCCGCCCTATGATGTCATCAACACCCGCGAGGCGAGGGTGATCGCCGAGGGCAACCCCGACAGCTTTCTGCACGTCTCCCGGCCCGAGATCGACCTCGCCGAGGGGGTCGACGAGCACGCGCCCGAGGTCTACGCCCGCGCCGCAGAGGGCCTCGCCGACCTGCGCGCGCGGGGCGTGCTCTTCGAAGACCCTTCACCGAGGCTCTACGTGTACGCGCAGCGCATGGGCGCGCACCGCCAGGTGGGCGTGGTGGGATGCGTCTCGGTCGACGAGTACGAGCGCGACGTGATCCGCAAGCACGAGAAGACCCGCGCCGACAAAGAAGACGACCGCACGCGCCACGTCGACACGCTCGGCGCGCACGACGAGCCGGTCTTTCTTGCGTACCGGGCCTCGCGCGCCATCGACGCCGTGGTGGCGAGCGCGACGGCGGCGCCGCCCGAGTACGACCTCGTCACGGCCGACGGCGTGGCCCACACGCTCTGGGCGCTCTCCGAGGGCGACTCGCGCGCGCTCGCGCGGCACTTCGCAGACGTGCCCTCGCTCTACGTCGCCGACGGGCACCACCGCAGCGCCGCGGCTGCGCGCGTTCACGCGATGCGCAGGGGCACGCCGGGCGAGCACGACGTCTTCCTCGCGGTGCTCTTCCCCGACGAGCAGCTCCGCATCATGGCGTACAACCGACTCGCGCGTGACCGAAGGGGCCGATCGCCCGAGGCCCTCGTGGCCGCGCTCGGGGCCGCGCTCGACCTCGCCCCCACCGACGACCCGGTGCCCCCGTCGCCGAAGAGCATGTGCTTCTTCGTCGGCGGCCGCTGGTACCTTGGCCGCGCGCGCGCGGGCACGTGGAACGCCTCGGACCCGGTCGCCTCCCTCGACGTCTCGCTCTGTCAGGACCTCGTGCTCGCGCCCGTCTTCGGCATCGAGGACCCGCGGCGCGACCCCGACATCGATTTCGTCGGCGGCATTCGTGGCACCGAAGAGCTCGAGCGCCGCGCGCAGGCCGAGGGCTGGTCGCTCGCCGTGTCGATGTATCCCACGAGCATCGACGAGCTCCTCGCGGTGAGCGACGCGGGGCGCCTGATGCCGCCCAAGAGCACGTGGTTCGAGCCCAAGCTGCGCAGCGGGCTCTTCGTGCACCTGTTTTGATCCCCGCGTCCGATCGGCGCTGTTGCGCGCGGGGGCGCTCCGGGGGTATGTCCGCTGCCCCGGCGGCGCGCGCAGGGAGCGCCGCCCGTCCGACGAACGCAGAGGTGTGACGCCATGTCGATGAAGCGCACGAAGAAGGCGACCAGCAGCAAGTCGTCGCAGGCCGAGGGATCGCTCGGGTTCAACCCTCCGCCGGGCTTGCCCAAGCTCGACGAGGTGATCGCCGACAAGGCCGACTCCGACTTCGTCGACTACGCGCCCACGCGCACCTTCGCGCGCGGCGACCTGGTGAACCACGTCAAGTTCGGCAAGGGCTACGTGGTCTCGGTCGACCCGAGCCGCGCCGAGATCCTCTTCGCAGAGGGCATCAAGAAGCTCGCGCACGGCGCGACGTGACGGGTCACTCCTTCGCGCGGGCGATGGCGCCCACGGTCGCCTTCACCGCGCGCGCGTAGTCGCCAGGCGCGAGCACGATCTGCGTGCCGCGCACGCCGGCCGAGACCGAGATCACCGCGAAGCCCGTCGCCGACTCGTCGAGGTAGACGGGGTAGTTCTTCTTGCCCGCGAGCGCCGTCACGCCGCCGCGCACATAGCCCGTGAGGGCGAGCACCTCTTTCAAGGGCACCGTGTCGACCTTGCGGTCGCCCGTGAGCTTCGCGAGCGCCTTGAGGTCGAGCGCCTTGTCGCCGGGCACCACCGCGAAGCACACGCCGCGGCGGTCGCCGCGCGCGACGAGCGTCTTGAAGACCTGCTCGGGGGGCATTCCCACCCTGGCGGCCACGGCCTCGGCCTCGAGGTGCTCGGGGTCGACCTCGTACTCGCGGAGCTCGTACCTGATCCCGAGCTGGTCGAGCGCGCGCGCCGCGTTGGTCTTCATCGCGACACCTCCGCGGGGTCGGGCGCGCGGAACGGGTCGTCGCCGCCGCGCGGGACGTGCTCGATCCATCGCCCGCCCGAGGGCATCGCCATCGGCCACACGAGGGCCTCGTTGAGCGGGTTGACCTCCTCGCCGGTGACCGTGAAGTCAGGGCGCACGGTGACGGGCGCGGGCTGCGCGCCGTCGAGGCCGACGGTGACGGGCACGTCGAGGCGCTGGCCGCCGTCTCCGGTGAGCCGCACGGTGAACCTGCACGGGCGCACGACCGCGTCGCGCGTCTGCACGCGCACCGAGAGCGAGAGCGAGCCGTCGGCGTTGGGCGAGCGCGTCACCGTGACGCCGGGCCACGCGGGCGCCCCCGCGCCGCGCAGCCACGCGCGGAGGTATCCGTCGAGGCGCGCGCCCGTGGCGGCCTCGAGCGCCGCGCGCACGTCGTCGACCGAGAGCGCGCGCTCGCGCCCGAGCAGCATGCGCAGGGCGTCGAGCACCTGACGGCGCGAGAACATCACCTCGAGCTGCCTGAAGAGGATCATCGGCCCGGGCCCGTACGCGCTGCCGTAATACGACACGAGCGGGAGCTCCTCGTCGGGCACGGGCCAGTGGTCGGCCGTGCCGGCGCTCTGGCGCCAGACCGCGAGCGACGTGCCCGCCTGGTCGCGCAGCGCGGCCGTCTCGTCTTCGAAGACGTACGCGAGGTATTCGGCCATCGACTCCTTCCAGACGAAGTCCTTCGTCGAGGCCACGGTGGTCTGGTCGCCGGCCCACTGGTGGGCGATCTCGTGGCGCACCGTGTGGTCGAGGCGCCCTCCCGCGACGAGCGTCTCGGCGAGGGCGATGTTGCCCGGGTGCTCGAAGCCCGCCCAGTACGTCGGCGCCACCACGAGCCGCAGCTCGTCGCCGTAGGGGTACGGGCCGAAGCGGTCGACGAGCCACTCGACGTACGCGCGCAGCCGCTCGCGATCGATCGTCTCGGTGACGCGAGAGCCCGGCGTGTCGTAGAGCGAGAGCCGCACGCCGCGGGCCTCGCCGAGCGAGGTGCGCCGCCAGCCGCCGCTCATGGCGAGCACGCCGAAGGCGCTGTAGGTGGGGCCTCCGCGGTGGTCGAACTCGCACACGGTCTCGGTCGCGCCGGGGGTGACGGCGCCCGGGCAGAGCACCTCGGTGCCCTCGGGGTGCGTGACCGCGAAGCGGTAGGTCGCGAAGGCCGACGGCGTCGCGTCGCAGGCCCCGTGGCGCGCGCACTCGCCCACCCACGAGAGCAGGTACGTGAAGCGCCCGCCGCCCGCGCTCGTGCGCGTCGAGAAGCCCACCTGCGTGGGGCGCCACGTGGTCAGCGGCTCGGTCGACGAGAGCGCGAGCGTGACGGCGCTGCCCGCGGCCCACCCGCGGCCCCGCGCGTCGCACGCGGTGAGCGTGCCGTCGGCGACGCGTACGTCGCGCGCCGGCGCGTCGTCGAGGCGCACGTCGTCGGCGGCCTCGTGGCGAAAGCCGATCGAGAGGCAGTCTCCCTCGCGGTCGACGCGCAGCGAGAGGCGCGCGGTCACGCGGCGAGACTCGAGGTCGATCGCGTAGTCGTAGCGCGTGACCGTGGCCCGCGCGGCGCCGCGGATCGCGGGCGCGTCGAGCGATGCGTCGCCGCGCGCGTCGAGGGAGGCGTCGGCGGGCGGCGCGTCGGGGGGCGCGTCGTCTCCGCAGGCGTGGAGCGCGAGCGCGGCGAGCGCGAGGAGGGGCGTCGGTCGGCGGTGCATCGGGGCGCGCGATTGTCGCGAGCCGCGGGCCGCGGCGTCAACGCGCGAGCGGGGAGGGCGCGCGGCGGCGGGTGAGGTTCTTCTGCCGGTGGATGAAGCGCTCGAGCGAGAGGCCCTGGCGCGGTTCGAAGTGCCGGTCGGTGACGCGCGCGTCGCGCACGCGGTCGAAGCGAAACGAGCGGAGGTCCATGCGCGCGCGGCAGAAGGCGAGCACGGTCCAGTGGCCGTCGACGTTCGAGAGCGACAGGGGCTCGACCTCGCGCGTCGTGGTCTCGCCCGCGTCGGGGTTGTCGTACTCGATCGAGAGCACGCGACGCTCGGTCACCGCGCGCACCACCATCGCGCGCAGCGCGTCGTCGGTGACCTTGCGCGCGGGCGCGGGCGCGTCGTCGAGCAGCACCAGGATGCGCGTCGCCGCGGCGGCCACCGAGGCGCCCGCTTCGACCGTGAGCAGCCGCGCGCCGAGGCGCACCGTCGAGAGCCAGCGCGCGTCGCGGTCCTCGGGCGCGCGGGCGGTGTTGTCGTTCGCCGCCTCGAGCGCGAGGACCAGCGCACGCAGGCGCCTGCAGCACTCGCGCGCCGCGCGCGGCGACACGCCGAGCGCGGAGGCGAGGGCCGTCACGTCGCCCTCCTCGTCGCGCGCGCAGACCGTCTGGAGCAGCGTAGGGATCGAAGTCGCCATGCGGTGAACCATGGCACCTCGAGCGCCCCCGGTGAAGTCACGGTGTGACGTAGCCTGTCACGTCGTGGCAGGGCCTTGAAGTCCCGTGTTTTCAGGCGCGATCGCGGTCTCCGCGGCCTTGCGAGGGCGCCCCCGCTTCGGCCGCGGCGAGGGCGCCGGCGGCCCGGCCTCGGGCGCGGCGACGGCGGGCTCCGCACGCTC
>JBDHVF010000197.1:0-10871 GCA_039809605.1 Polyangiales bacterium
GCCGATCGCGCGCAGGTCGTCGTCGACGAGGTCGAGACGCAGCCCTCGGGCCGCGCGGCGGGCTCGGCCTTCGGCGCGCGCCGCGGCAGGAGGTGACGCGTGCGGGGCCCCGTCATCGAGATGGAGGGCATCGAGAAGGTCTACCGCACGGGCGACGTGGTCTTTCGCGCGCTGCGGGGCGTCTCGCTGCGCGTCGAGCAGGGCGAGTACCTCGCCATCGGCGGCCCGTCGGGCTCGGGCAAGAGCACGCTGATGAACGTCATCGGCTGCCTCGACCGCCCCGGCGCGGGCCGATACCTCCTCGCGGGCCACGACGTGTCGAACCTCGACGCCGACGCCCGCGCGTTCGTGCGCAACCGCCTCCTCGGCTTCGTCTTTCAGGGCTTCAACCTCCTCGCGCGCACGTCGGCGATCGAGAACGTCGAGCTGCCGCTCGCGTACCGGGGCCTCGGCGCGCGCGAGCGGCGCCGCCGCGCGGCCCGCGCCCTCGAGCTCGTGGGCCTCGGCGCGAAGCTCGAGAACACCCCCAACCAGCTCTCGGGCGGCCAGCAGCAGCGCGTCGCCATCGCGCGCGCGCTCGTGACCGAGCCCCAGGTGCTCCTCGCCGACGAGCCCACGGGCAACCTCGACACGGCCACCACCGAAGAGATCCTGGCGCTCTTTCAGAGCCTGCACCGCGAGCGGGGCCTCACCATCGTGATGGTGACCCACGAGCCCGACGTGGCCGCGTGCGCCTCTCGCCAGGTGGTGGTGCGCGACGGGCTCATCGCGAGCGACACGCCCGTGGCCCGGCCCCGCCGCGCGGGCGTCGACCCGCCGGGCGCCACGCTCGCCGCGGAGGGGCCCTGACGCCGTGTGGTGGATGGCCCTGCGACTCGCGGTGCTCTCGCTCTCGCGCAACAAGCTGCGCGCGGCGCTGACCGTGCTGGGCATTCTCATCGGCGTGGCCGCGGTGGTGGCGATGACGGCCATCGGCGAGGGCGCCAAGGAGAGCATCGAGCGGCAGATGACCGCCGTGGGGGTGAACCTCATCTGGGTGTGGCCCGGCGCGAGCGTGTCGTCGGGCGTGCGCGGCGACGGGGGCAGCCACGCGGCCCTCACCGAAGACGACGCCCGCGCCATCGCGCGCGAGCTCACCGCGGTGGTGGCCGTGGCGCCCACGCTCGGCGTGAGCGCGCAGGTGGTCTACGGCGCGCGCAACGCGGCCACGCGCATCACGGGCACCACGCCCGACTACCTCGCCGCGCGCGACTGGGGCGTCACGCGCGGGCGCGTCTTCAACGAGGCCGACATGCGCTCGGCGGCCAAGGTGTGCCTCATCGGCGAGACCGTGCGGCAGACGCTCTTCGGCCGCGCCGACCCCGTGGGGCAGACGATGCGCATCGGCAAGCTGCCCTGCGAGATCGTCGGGCTCCTCTCGCCCAAGGGCCAGGGCAGCTTCGGGCAGGACTACGACGACACCGTGCTCATGCCCATCACCTCGGTGCGCGCGCGGCTGCGCGGCTCGACGGGGCGCGAGGTCGACCAGATCATGGTGAGCGTGCGCACCCCCATGCAGGTGCGCCGCGCGCAGGCGCAGCTCACGGCCCTCGTGCGCCAGCGCCACCGCCTGCAGGAGAGCGAGGAGAACGACTTCAGCGTGCGCAACCTGCAGGAGATGATGGAGACCTTCGAGCGCACGCGCTCGACGCTCTCGACGCTGCTGCTCTCGATCGCGTGCATCGCCCTGCTGGTGGGCGGCATCGGCGTGATGAACATCATGCTGGTGTCGGTGACCGAGCGCACGCGCGAGATCGGCATCAGGCTCGCCGTCGGGGCGCGTTCGGGCGACATCCTCGCGCAGTTCCTCGTCGAGGCCGTGACCCTCTCGGCCATCGGGGGCTTCGCGGGCCTCGCCCTCGGCGTCGGCGCGGGCGTCGGGCTCGGCAAGGCGATGGACTGGAACGTGAGCTTCTCGCCCGTCGCGGCCCTCATCGCGCTCGCCACCTCGAGCGGCATCGGGGTGGTGTTCGGGTTCTTCCCCGCGCGCCGCGCGGCCTCGCTCGACCCGATCACGGCGCTGCGCCATGAGTGACGCCCCGGGCCAGGGGTTGCCCCGCGACCTTCGAGCGCCACTTCAAGGTTGACCCGCCCGAGGCGAGACCCCAGAGCCC
This sequence comes from Polyangiales bacterium, assembly GCA_039809605.1. Classification (GTDB taxonomy): domain Bacteria; phylum Myxococcota_A; class Polyangia; order Polyangiales; genus CAISKJ01. Next base: position 2,154 of record JBDHVF010000197.1, read on the forward strand.
TCACCCCTCACCCGACGCGCAACCGCGCGACCGCCCACGGAGAACCACCGCTTCGCCATGAGCCCGCAGCCCAACGCCCAACGCCCCGGGGCCGTCGTCGTGACGGGCCTCGCCGCCGTGGTACTCGGCATGGTCGCCCTGCTCACGGGCCTGCGCTCGTGGGACGTCGAGCGCGGCGCGCGCGCGCTGGCCGTGGAGCTCGGCGCGGTCGAGCGCGCGGCCCGAGCGTCTCGCCTCTCGCACATGCCCTCGTGGGAAGACGCCGCCCTCGTCGACGCCGTCGAGGCCACGACGGCGCCGATGCGCCCCACGCAGAAGACCTCGCCCACGATCGTCGCGGCGCTCGCGTCGGCGACGGCGGCGGCCGCGCGCGTGCGGGCGGTGCGGGCGCACGAGGCCCCCATCCGCGCGCTCGCGGTCACCCTCGACGGCGCGCGCGTGGCGACGGCCTCCGACGACCGCGCCGCGAAGGTGTGGGACCCGCGCTCGCTCGGCGCGCCCGTGGCGACGCTCGCGGGCCACGAAGACGCCGTGGTGGCCGTGGCCTTCTCGCCCGACGGGCGGCGCGTGGCGACCGCCTCGCTCGACCGCAAGGCCCGCGTGTGGGAGCTCGACCCGAGCGCCCCCCACGGCGCGCGGCTCGCGCACACGCTCGCGGGCGACGCCGACGCGCTCACCGCCGTGAGCTTCTCGCCCGACGGGTCGCGCGTGCTCACCGCGGGGCGCGACCACGCCGCGCGCGTGTGGGACGCGCGCACGGGCGCCCTGCTCGGCGCGCTCGAGTCCACCGTGGGCTGGGTGACGGCCGCGGCGTTCTCGCCCGACGGCGCGCGCGTCGCGACGGGCGGCGGCGACGGCGCGCCGAGGCTCTTCGACGGCGCCAACCTCACCGCGCTCGCGCCCATGGCCCCGCACGCGGGCGGCATCTTGAGCCTCGCGTTCTCGCCCGACGGCGCGCGGCTCGTCACCGCGAGCAGCGACCGCACCGCGCGCCTGTGGGACCTCACCACGATGACTCCGGCCGCCACGCTCGAGGGCCACCGCGGCAACCTCGAGCACGCCGAGTTCTCGCGCGACGGCGCCCGCGTGGTGACCGCCAGCGACGACGGCACCGCGCGCGTCTGGGAGGCTCCTTCGGGCCGCCTGGTCACCGTGCTCGCGGCGCACCGCGACGTGGTCTACCGCGCGCGCTTCTCGCCCGACCGGGGGCGCGTCGTCACCGCGAGCGCCGACGGCACCGCGGCGCTCTGGGAGTCGTCGGGCCGCCTGCGCGAGGTGCTCCGCGGCCACGCGGGCCCGGTCGTCGACGCCTTCGCGCTCGGCGACGGAGTCGTGGTGACCGCGGGCCGCGACGGCTTCGTGCGCGTGTGGCGCCCCGACGACGGCGGCGCCGAGCGGTCGCTGCGCGTGGCCGACGCGGCCGTCACCACCCTGGCGGTCTCGCCCGACGGCTCACACGCGCTCGCGGGCGCGGAGACGGGCGCGGTGAAGCTCTGGGGCCTCGGCGACGCGCGCGAGCCCGCGGTGCTCGAAGGTCACGAGGGCCCCATCACCGCGCTCGCGTTCTCGCCCGACGGGCAGCACATCGCCACGGCGAGCCGCGACAACCGGGCGCGCCTCTGGAGCGCGCAGGGGGTCTTCGAGCGCGGGCTCACCGGCCACGCGGGTCCCGTCTTCGCGCTCGCGTACTCGCCCGACGGCGCGCTCGTCGCGACCGGCAGCGCCGACGGCACCGCGAGGCTCTGGCGCGCGCGCGACGGCGTCGTCGAGGCGACGCTGCGCGGAGACGGCTCGCCCGTGCGCTCGCTGGCCTTCTCGCCCGACGGCGCGCTGCTGGTGACGGGCTCGGAGCGCGGCGCCGTCGACGTGTGGGACGTGCGCGCGCATTCGAAGCTGCGCACGCTCGACCCGCCGCACCGCGGGGCGGTGACCCTCCTCCTCTTCGACCCCGACGCGCGCCGCGCGTGGACGGCAGGCGCCGACGGCCGCCCCCGCTTCTGGGACGTGCGCATCGGGCGCCTGCTCGCGACGCTCGGCGAGGCGCACGGCGACGGGCACCGCGCGCCGATCACCGCCCTGCGCACGTCGCCCGACGGGGCGCGCGTGCTCACGGCCAGCGAAGACGGCACCGCGCGCGTGTGGAACACCACGAGCGCGCGGCTCATCGCGGTGATGCGCGGGCACGTGGGCCCGGTGCGCGACGCGGCCCTCTCGCCCGACGCGACGCGCGTGATGACCGCGGGCGCCGACGGCACCGCGCGGCTCTTTCACGCGCACGCGGGCGACGTGATGGCGACCTTCGGCGGCTTCGACGGCGACGTGACCACCGTCGCGTTCACGCCCGACGGCATGCGCGCGCTCGCGGGCGGCGCCGACGGGAGCGTGCGCGTGCTCCCCGCGCACCCCGAGACGTTGCTCGCGCGCGCGTGCGCGCTGGTCGACCGCGCGGCGCTCACCCACGAGGCCGAGGTGCAGTGCCGCCACCCCACGCTGCCCATGCGGTGAGCGCGCTCCCGACGTCGCCGCGGGTGATGCGGGCGTTGGGGTTGCGCGCCCGTCAATCGTCCCAGTCGTCGATGGTGCGCACGCGCCGCGGCGCCTCCCAGCGGCCCGACGTGAGGTTGGCCGCGGGGGGCTGTTGAGGCTGCGACGGCTGCGACGGCGCGGGCTGCTGCGGCTGTGTGGGCTGCGCGGGAGCGCCCTCGGGCGGTCGCTCGCCCGCCGGCGGCTGCGCGGGGTGCTCCGGGCGGCGCGGCGGCGGGGCGAGCGGCTCGCCGAACTCGGCGCGGAGCTTTCGCGCGAGGTGCGTGAGCATCATCGACTCGACGTAGGTGGGCATCTGCGGCACCTGCACGATCACGCGGGTGCCCACGCGGCCGTCGACCTCGGAGCGCAGCACCTCGACCGAGCCCGGCACCAGGCGCCGCCCCTCGCGGTACTGAAAGGTGAAGTACCCCAGGTCGCGGTCGCGCTCGTCGATGGTGAAGCCGAAGTCGACGCGCACCATGCGGACGGCGGCGTTCCACGTGGTGTCGAGGGGGTAGGGCTCGTCGCGGACGGTGCGCGCGGCGGCGGGCGCCGCGGCGAGCGTGAGGCCGGCGACGAGGGCGGCGTGGAGCAGCGTGGTGCGCATGGCGTCGCCGACGCTCGTACCGCGCGCCCCGCGACGCGCGCCAGCAACCCGCAATCGCCGCAGGAAACTTGCGCTTCCCGCGCGGCGCACCCGTGGCTATCCTCCGCGGTCCCATGGCAGAAGGTCACTCTACGAAGGTCGTGCTCACGTCGCTCGCGGCCAACGCCGCGATCGCGACGGCCAAGACGGGCGCCGCGGTGTTCACCCACTCGGGCTCGATGCTGGCCGAGGCGATCCACACGTTCGCCGACTGCGCCAACCAGATCCTCCTGCTGGTGGGCATCAAGCAGTCGGCGGTGGGCCCCTCGGAGCGCCACCCCCTCGGCACCGGGCGCGCGAGCTACTTCTGGTCGTTCATCGTGGCCCTGATGCTCTTCTTCGGCGGCGGGGTCTTCTCGATCGGCGAGGGCGTCGAGAAGGTGCTGCACCCCGAGCCCGTGCACCACGTGTCCGTCGGCATGGCGATCCTGGGCTTCTCGCTCGTGCTCGAGGCGCTCTCGCTGCGGCAGTGCGTGGGCGAGATCAACAAGAAGCGCGGCGCCGTGGGCTTCCTCGAGTACCTCGACGTCACCAAGGACGCCGAGCTCGTCGTGTGCACGGGCGAGAACTTCGCGGCGGTGGTGGGCCTCGGGTTCGCGTTCCTCGCGATGGCGCTCGCGGTGACGGTCGACCCGCGCTTCGACGGCGCCGGCAGCGTGGCCGTGGGCCTGGTGCTCGTGTGGGTGGCGTGGTTCCTCGCGCGCAAGGTCAAGTCGCTGCTCCTCGGCGAGCGCGCCGACCCCGAGGTCGACGCGGCCGTTCACGCCGCCGCGAAGGAGGACGCCCGCATCCGCGAGGTGCTGCGCATGATCACCGTGCAGCAGGGGCCCGGCGAGGTGATGATCGCGGTGAAGCTCCGCGTCGACGACGCGCTCACGAGCGCCGAGGTCGTGGCGCTCATCAACGAGTTCGAGCAGCGTGTGAGGCAGCGGCTGCCCGACGTGAAGTGGCAGTTCATCGAGCCCGACATCGCGGCGTGACGGTCACTCGCTCGCGGGCGCGGGCTCGTCGCGCAGCGTGCCGCGCGGGTCTATGTGACCGAAGGCCATCGAGCCGAGGCCCGCGGCGGTCGTGAACACGAACTGGCAGGCGTAGAGCAGAAAGACGTACGCCACGCCGCGCTCGCGGATGATCGCCTCGGGGAAGTACATCCGCAGCGCGAGGAACACGAAGAACTGAAACGACCCGAAGAGCCCCGGCCCCTGCGGCAGGAGGATGCCCATCGCGAGCACGCCCATCACCGCGAAGCCGTGGCCCGGGGTCATCGGCAGGCCGCAGCCCCAGCCGAGGAACCACATCCCGAGCGCGTTGGCGCACCAGTAGATCGCCGTCTGGAGCAGAAAGGGCCCCATGAGCTGCGGATCGGGCAGCGAGCGGAGCCCGTCGGCGAGGCCCCCGACCATGCGCGCGAGGCGCTCGGCGAGGCGCTCGCCCACCAGACCGCCGACCCGCTGCGTGGCCTCTTCGGCGAAGCCCCGCGCCACGAGGAACACCCCGAGCACCACGAGGGCCGACGCGAAGAGCCCGAACGTGAGGTAGCCGTAGTGAACGAGCTGGGCCACGGGAAAGCCCAGGAACACCACGCCCTCGAGCGGCTGCCGCGGGATGAGCGTGAGCGTCGCCACGAGCAGGAGCGCGACGAAGAGCCCGTCGAGCACGCGCTCGGCCGCGATGGTGCCCATGCCCGCCGAGCCCGAGACCTTGCCGTCGCGGCGCAGGAGCACCGGGCGCACGACCTCGCCCAGACGAAAGGGCAGCATCATGATGGCGAAGAAGCCCACCCACGCGATGGCGATGATCCGGCTCGTGGGCACCTTCGCCACCGGGCGCAGGAGGTAGCCCCAGCGCCACGCGCGGAACCAGTGCACGACCACGAGCGAGCCGAGGTAGACGGCCACGGTCCACCAGCGCACGTGCGCGAGCTGCGCGGCGGTGGGCACGAGGGGCACGCCCCCGCGTCGCATGAGCCAGACGAACAGGCCCGCGACCACGAGCGACCCGGCGAAGTACGCGGGCAGTCGGCGCGAGCGGCGGGCGGGGGGCGCGGAGTCGGAGGGCTGCGTCACGGCGGGGAGTGCGGGGCTTCTACCACGATCCCCGCGCGCGACGCAGCGATGGTGTCAGAGCCTGACGACCTTGCCCGGCGGCACGTCGGTCATCTTGCGGGTGATGGCGCGCGTGTCGAACACCACGGGCGCCGTGCGCAGGATGCGCCCGTAGTCGAAGCCCGTGTGGTCGGTGACGATCACGGCGATGTCGTACCGCGAGGCGTCGACGTCGACGGGCTGGCTGTGCAGCACCACGTGCCCCTCGCGGAACTCGGGCACGTACGGGTCGACGTACTCGACCTGGGCGCCCTTCTGGTGAAGGAGCTCGATCACGTCGATGGCGGGCGACTCGCGCATGTCGCTCACGTCGCGCTTGTACGCCACGCCCACGACCAGCACCTTCGAGCCCTTGAGGGCCTTGCCGTGGTCGTTGAGAATGTCCTGCGTGCGCAGCACCACGTAGCCGGGCATGCCGGAGTTGACCGTGTCGGCGAGCTCGATGAACTGCGCGTTGTACTTCACCGCGCGGAGCTTCCACGAGAGGTAGAGCGGGTCGATGGGGATGCAGTGCCCCCCGAGGCCCGGCCCCGGGTAGAAGGGCATGAAGCCGAAGGGCTTGCTCGCCGCGGCGTCGATGACCTCCCAGGTGTCGAGGCCGAGCTTGTTGCACATCACCGCGACCTCGTTGACGAGGCCGATGTTCACCGCGCGGAAGGTGTTCTCGAGGAGCTTGACCATCTCGGCCGCGTCGGTGCTCGACACGGGCACCACGTGCTCGATGATCTGCCCGTAGAGCGTCTGCGCCACCTCGAGGCAGCGCGGGGTCATGCCGCCGATGACCTTCGGGGTGTTGTGCGTGCCCCACTTCTTGTTCGAAGGGTCGACGCGCTCGGGGCTGAACGCCAGAAAGAGCGTCTCGCCGATCTTCGCGCCCGCGGCCTCGAGGCGCGGCGCCACGAGCTCGCGCGTCGTGCCCGGGTACGTCGTCGACTCGAGCACCACCACCAGGTCGTCGTGCAGGTGCCGCACGATCGCGTCGGTGGCGCTCACGATGAACGAGATGTCGGGCTCCTTGGTCTTGTTGAGCGGCGTGGGCACGCACACGATCACCGCGTCGGCCTTCGCGATCACCGACTCGTCGGTCGACGCCGTCAGCCGGCCCGCGGCCACGAGGGGCTGGAGCACGCTCGAGGGGATGTCCTCGATGTACGACTCGCCCTTCTTGAGCAGGGCGACCTTGCGCTCGTCCTTGTCGTAGCCCGTGACGTGAAAGCCCGCGCGCGCGAACTCGACCACCAGCGGCAGGCCCACGTAGCCGATGCCGACCACCACCACGCGCCCGTCGTGGCGCTTGAGACGTTCGATGAGATTCATGCTGCTCCTGCCCTTCGATGCGCGCGCCCCGCAGCCACGTTCACGTCGTGGCGGCGGCGCGGCCCGCGTTCAGCACCCTGGCCGGCCCCTCGACCAGCAATCGGTGTACCCCTGCATCGCCCACGCGCCTTCGCAGCGCGGCGACGGCCTCGACCACGACGGCCACGTCCGACGGCTTGTGGGCGTCGGTGCACGCGGCGACGTATCCGTTCGCGACGAGGATGCGCTCGGCGCACTCCTGCGCCTTGCGCCCGTACACCCCCACGAGCGACATCACGTCGAGCAGGGGCCACACGCCCGCGCCCACGAGCTCCTCGAAGCGGTCGGCCGAGCGCTGCACGGGCGCATACCGCTCGGGGTGCGCGAGCACGGGGCGCACGCCCGCGCGCTGCATGCGCCAGAGCTGAAGCTCCGCCCGCAGGGGGATGTCTTCGTAGTGGAACTCCACCAGCGCAGCGCCGCCGCCCGGGTACGTGAGCGCCTCGCCCTTCGCGAGCAGCTCGCGCAGCACGTCGTCGAACATGTGCTCGCCCGCGAGCAGGAGCTCGGGCAGCGCCTCGCCCCTCGCCCTCACGGCCTCGAGCGCGGGCTCGAGCGCGGCGACCGCGGCGGCGCGGCTCTCTCGCCGGTTCTCCCACACGCCCGACCGCACGTGGGGCGTCGCCACCACGGTGTCGAAGCCCGCGCGCTTCAGGCCCGCGAGCAGCGCGGCGCCCTCGTCGGCCGAGCGCGCGCCGTCGTCGATGCCCGGCAACGGGTGGCAGTGCAGATCGATGAAGCCCATCAACGCGGCGCACTCGGTAGCACCAATCCCCGCGGCCGTCACGCCCCCTTCGCGGCGATGACGTCGCGCGCGGCGGCGAGCAGCGCCTCGCGGGTGTTCAGCGACGGGTCGTCGAGCACCCGCTCGAGCAGCGCCGCGAGCACCTCCCCCAGGGCGCGCGAGGGCTTCATCCCGAGCTCCTTCATCAGCACGTTGCCGTCGACCGCGAGGTCGCGCGCGGTGAGGGCCGCGCCCGCGGCGCGCACGGCCTCGACCCGTTGGGAGAGCGCGTCGAGGCGCGACATCCGGTGCTCGACCTCGACGCCCGTGGCCTCGCTGTCGGCCCGCACCAGGGCCATGAGGTCGTCGAGCGCGGCGGGCGTCACCCGCTGCACGAAGCGCCGCACGGCCGCGTCGCTCCAGCCTGGCTCGTAGGCGACCAGGTGGTGGCGGATGAGGTGCGTGACGCGCGCGCGCTCCTCGTTCGAGAAGCGCCACTGCTTCATCCACGCGTCGGCCATGTCGGCGCCCACGCGCTCGTGGTGGTGAAAGCTCGCCTCGCCCGTGGCCTCGTCGGCGGCGCGCGTCGAGGGCTTGCCGATGTCGTGCAAGAGGGCCGCGACGCGCAGCACGGCGTCCTTCGGCGTCGCGTCGAGCGTGCGCAGCGTGTGCTCCCAGACGTCCCACGCGTGCCAGCGGTTCTGCGCGCAGCCCACGCAGGCCACGAGCTCGGGCGAGACGCACTCGAGGATGCCCCTGCGCAGCATCACCTCGAACGCGCGCGAGGGCCGCCGGGCCTTCATGGTCTTCATCCACTCGTCGCGCACGCGCTCGGCCGAGACCTTGCGAAAGACAGGCACCGCCTGCTCCATCGCCACCTCGGTCGCCGGGTCGAGGTCGAACTCCAAGGTCGCCGCGAAGCGCGCCCCGCGCAGGATGCGCAGCCCGTCTTCGTTGAAGCGCTGCACGGGGTCGCCCACGGCGCGAAGCACCCCCGCGGCCAGGTCGCGGTGCCCGCCGAAGGGGTCGACCATCACCTGCTGCAAGGGGTCGTACGCGATGGCGTTGACGGTGAAGTCCCTGCGGGCGAGGTCTTCACGCACGTCGTCGAGAAAGTACACCTTGTCGGGCCTGCGCCCGTCGGTGTAGCCCGACTCGCCGCGCAGCGTGGTGACCTCGTAGTGCTGGCCCCCGCGCACGACCGTGACCGTGCCGTGCTCGATGCCCGTCGGGATGGCTTTTGGGAAGTACTTCAGCAGCTCCCGCGGGCGCGCGGTGGTGCAGACGTCCCAGTCGTTCACGGGGCGGCCGAGCAGGTGGTCGCGCACGCACCCGCCCACCACCCACGCGCCGTGGCCGCG
>JBDHVF010000198.1:0-10862 GCA_039809605.1 Polyangiales bacterium
GCCATCATCAGCGCCGAGAGCTCGCGGCGCGTGCGCGCCCTCCACGCGGCGAGCTCGTCTTGATCGCGGGGGGCGATGCCGTGCGAGAGCACCTCGACGCGGCCGCCCTCCCACGTGACGGGCGCCGCGTCGGCGGGCCGTGCCGCCTGGAGGCGCAGCGCGCGGCCCCGCGCGTCGCCCGCGAACGCCCAGTCCGCGCCGTCGCGCGCGACGGTGAACGAGAGCCGCGCGCCGTCCCACGACACCGCCGTGAGGTCGTGCTCGAGCTCCTCGGCCGCCACGCCGTCGCCGTCGCGCGCGTAGACCTTGAGCGTGCCGATCACCTTCCCCGACGCGTCGCGGTCGACGCGGAGCCTCGCGCGCAGCCCGTCGCCCGAGCGGAGGTCCCACGTGCGCGGGACGACGTCGCGGTCGATCGCCGTCGCGCTCCAGCCCGTGACGTGGCTCGTGTACCCGGCCGCGCCGGGGGCCGCCGCGCCGTCGCCGCGCGCGAAGCGACCGACCATCACGGCCTCGGTGAGCGCCACGTCGAACCACGCGCGCCCTCCCGCGTCGTCGTGCCGAAAGCGCAGCCTACGGTGTTCGCGGTCCCACGCGACGTCGGCGACGGGCGCGGCCTCGCCGCCGTCGGGCGCCATCGTGCCCGCGAGGGCGCCGCGGCCGTCGCGCGAGACGACGAGCGTGTAGCGCGCGCCGCCCGCGGTGACGTACCACGTGCCCGACGGGTCCTCGGGCGCGGGCGCGTCGGGCGTCGCCGCCCTTCGATCGTTCGTATCCGACGCGCTCCGCGGCGCGTTCACGAGGCGTTCGATGCACGCGCCGTCGTCGTGCGGCGCGGGGTCGGCGTCGGGGCCGCCCGAGCAGCCCGCCACGACGAGCGCGCACGTCGTCACGCTGGCGCGTCTGCTCCGATGCAGCGCGCGTCTGGTGGAGCGATCGTCCACGGGGGAGGTGTTGTGACGCGCGAGCGTGGGCGCAAGCGGGCGCCGCTGCCGCAGGGCGCGCGCGCGAGGGCGCCGCGTGTCGTTCGGATACGTCGTGACCGAACGGCGCAGTGAAGACGTCGGTTCGAAGCGCGTCAGTGTGCGGCGCGCGCGCGCACGCCGGGCAGCGCGCGGATCCAACGGGCGAGGCCCTGGAGCTCGGGCAGGTCGTGCGCGAGCGACGCGTCGACGCCGCGCGACCGGAGCACCGCCTCGGCGGCGAGGTGGCCCGAGCGACAGGCGCCCTCCATGCTCGCGGGCACGCCGGTCTTGACCCAGTCGCCCGCGAGCACGAAGCCGTCGAAGGACGTCGTCGGCGCGGGCCTCCTGCGCTCGACGCCGGGGAAGGGGCAGTGGATGGCCATCGGGATGCGGTTCACGACGGCGTGGCGGATCGGCGTCGTCGCCGCGGCGGGGAGGAACTCGGCGATCTCACGGCGCGTCTGCGCGACGACGTCGTCGTCGGAGAGCTCGGCGGCGCGGTGCGACCAGATGATGTTGCTCGCGATGACCGAGCGCTCGGTCGACCACCCCGGCGGGAGGTTCGAGAGGTCGTAGAAGTCGCAGTTGAGGTCGCCCGCGGCGGGCAGGCGCGCCCAGAAGGGCCGGTCGGTGAGCTTGCCCTCGAACCAGATGCACGTGCTCACGTAGGGGCAGGGCACGAAGTGCGAGAGGTCCGCGAACGTCGGCTCGTGCCGCCACGACGGGGGCAGCAGCGGCCGCAGGTGCGAGGGCGGCACCGTCGAGACGACCCAGCGCGCGTCGATCGTTCGACCGTCGGCGAGGCGCACGCCGGTGGCCCTTCGCCCCTCGCAGCGGATGGACTCCACGGCCGTGTCGGTCGCGACCACGCCCCCGCGCGCCGTCACCCACGCCTCGGCCTGCGGCGCGAAGAGGTCGCCGAGGCCGCAGGTGGGCACGCCGATGTGCACGTCGTTGTGGCCCGCCATCTCGCGGAAGAAGCGGATCAACGCGGCGGCCGAGCAGAGCTCGATGGGCACGTTGAGGATCGACATGACGATGAACGACCACGACCGGAAGATGGCCGCGTCGGTCACGCCCATGCGGCGCAGCCAGACCAGGGCCGTCTCGTCGTCGAGCGCCGCGAGCTCGTCGTCGCCGACGCGCAGCGCCTCCCAGGCGGCCCTGCCGTTCGAGAGGATGTCGCGGCGCGAGAGGCCGGGCGCGTCTTTGAAGCTCGGGATGAAGTGCAGCGGCGCGGGGAGCCGCCGGTCGGACTTCACCGGGTAGCTGCGCGTCCCTTCGACGAGGTGGATGAACCCGTCGTCCATCCACCGCACGCGGTCTTCGGTGCCCATGCGACGGAGCAGCGCGCGCATGTTGGGGTAGGCCGAGAGCAGGACGTGAGGGCCGATGTGCACCGGGTCGGAGGTCGTCGCGTCGGTCCAGCTCCGGGCGCGCCCGCCGAGCGCGCGGTCGCGCTCGAGCACGGCGACGCGCACCCCGCGCTCCGAGAGCGCGACGGCGCAGGTGATGCCCGCGAGGCCGCCGCCGATGATGACGACGTCGACGGCGTTGGGGATGGGGTGGGTCATCTATGGCTCCAGCCGGCGCTCGCCGATGCCGTACAGGCCGAGGCCCGCGAGGGTCGCGTCGCAGGCGACGAAGGTCAGCCCCGCGGCGGAGAAGTGCGAGGCGAAGCGCTCGGCGTCGAAGCGGCCCCTGGCGCGCGACACGGCGCGCCAGAGGGCCATCGCCGCGACGAAGCGGGGGTCGCCGGCGCCGCGCGCGAGGATCTCGGGCGGCACGAGGGCGCCCGGCGCGTCGGCGTTCGGCTCGAGGAACACGCAGCGCCCGCCCGGCCGCAGCACGCGGCGCACCTCGGCCAGCACGCGCTCGGGCTCGGGCACGAGGTAGAGGAAGCTGTGTCCCGTCACGACGTCGAACGACGCGTCGCCGAAGGGCAGGCGCGCGGCGTCGGCGCGGACGAAGCGCGCGCGCGCCCCGAGGGGCTCGCGCCTGCGCCAGTACTCGGCGAAGAAGAGCATCGAGCGGCTCACGTCGAGCCCGACGACGTCGATGTCTCGCACGCGGTCGAGCATGCCGAACGCGCTGATGCCGGGGCCGCATCCGAGGTCGAGCACGCGGTGGCCGGGCGCGACGCTCGCCCGATCGGCGAGCTCGGCGCAGTGGCGTCGCCACGTCGGCGCGCGCGTGAGCACGGCGTACCCGAAGCCCCCGGCTTCGAACATGGCGGCGTCGAGTGTCCTCTGGAGGCGACTTCGAAGGTCCATCGCGTGCCGTGGGCGCTGGCCGTACCCCAAGGATTCTCGGCGGGCAACGCAAAAGCGGAGCGCGGAGCGTGCCGCGCCCGCGCCGTGACTACTCCGCGCGCACCGCGAGCCTCGCCGCGTCGACGCCGCCGCGCTCGTCGCGCAGCACGACCCACACGCGCGCGCCGCCGCGCGCCTCGGCGTCGAGGTGCAGCACGTTGACCGAGGCCGTGCCCGTCGCGTCGGGCGCCGTGCGGTCGCGCTCGAACCATCCCCCGTCGGTGAACCACGCCACCTCCAGCGCCTCGGTGCGCTCGGCGAGCGCGCGCGTCGCCGGGTCGACCAGCACGTAGCGCTCGGCCGCGTCGTCGCCCCACAGCGCGAGGAGCGCCACGTCGCGCGAGGGGCCCACGGGCGTCGCGGCCGCCTCGTCGGCGCCCTGCCGCGGCAGCTCGCGCGTCGCGCCGCCCGCCACCGCGAACACGCCCGCGAGCGCGGGGTTGCGGTTGTCGCGGTAGCGCAGCGCGTAGCCCTGCGCCGTCGCGCCCGGCACGTCGGGGGCGAGGCACCGCACGCGGTAGCGCGCGAAGAGCGTCTCGCGCGCGTCTCCGACCGAGAGCGCGAGGCGGATCGGGAGCTGCCACCCGCCGGTGATGTCGGGGTCGGGCGCGCGCGCGCGGGCGCCGTCCTGGCCCGCGGGCGGTGTCTGCGGGCCCACGCGCATGCACGCGTCGCCGGGGATCGTCGCGGTCACGGTGAGCCCGCGCATCTCGCCCGCGAGGGGAGCGCCCGCGTCGTCGGCGAGGCAGCGCGCCGACACCGTGGCCGACTCGGTCGTCGCGCGCGGCACCTCGCACGCGCGCCAGTCGACCGACGCGCTCGACGTCACGCCGCGCGGCAGCGCCACGACGGCCGTGAGCGTGACGGCCTGGCCGGGGCGCGCCTCGGGGGGGTCGCCCCGCACGGCGATCACCCTCGGCGCGGTGATTCGCGACGCGTGCACCGTGAGGTCGGGCGCGCACGCGCCGAGGGCCACGATCATGCAGAGACACGGCGTTCGCATCGGTCACCACTCCCCGCGCAGGCCCACGTCGGCGAGGATGGGCAGGCCCGTGATGTAGCCCTGGCGGGCGTAGGTCGGGTCCCAGAGCACCTCTTCGGCGACGGGGCGGTCGAGCACGTTCAGCACGTCGACGAAGGCGACGAGCTCGGCGCGCCCGATGCGGAAGCGCTTGTCGACGCGCACGTCGGCGCTTGCGATGGTCGGCAGCCGCGACGCGTTCGTGGCGCCGAAGAGGGGCTGATAGTCGCCCGTGAGCGCGTCGTAGAAGCGCCCCACCACGGGCGTGCGAGGCAGCCCCGTGAGCAGCCGGAAGCGCGCGCCCACGGAGAAGCCCATCGGGAGCTGGAGGCTCCCCACGGCGGTGAAGAGGTGCGTCTGGTCGTAGTCCGAGAGGCGCGCCGGGGCGCCGTCGCGGTCGACCACCTCGCTGCGCTGCACGGTGTACGACACCCAGCCCGTGAAGCCCCGCGTCGGCGCGCAGCGCAGCGTGAACTGCCCGCCGTACGCGAGCGCCTCGCCCGTGGGCGCGAGCGCGCCGCCGACCCGCGGCGTCCCCCCGACGCGCTCGGGCAGGTCGAGCGCGCGGCGCACGAAGCCCACGGCCTCGAAGCTCACGAAGCGCCCGATCGACGCCGTGGCGCCGCGAGCCCCTGCACCGAGCGCGCGCCGCCGAGCGAGGGCGAGCCGAACACGGCCGAGAGGTCTTCGGGCCGCGGCGGCGCGTGGTACACGCCGCCCGCGGCCTTGAGCTGGAGCCACGAGGTCGCGCGCCCGATCACCAGCAGCCTCGGCTCGGGCGACACCGCGAGCCCCGCGACGCCGTAGCCGGGCGCGTCGCCGACGGCGGGGTACCGCCGCGACACGTCCGTGAGCGAGCCTTCGAGGCGCAGGCCCGGCACCACCGTGAGCCGCTCGCCGAAGAAGGTCATCGGCAGCTCGACGTACGGCGCGACGAGGGCCTCGCGCACCGTCCACCCGTCGGAGTTGAGGTCGGGCGTGGGCGCCTGGCCGAAGACCGCCACGTCGCCCTCGCGCGCGGGGCGCAGGAGCGAGCCGCGCCGCGAGAGGTCGGCCGACACGGCCTCGACGTCGACGCCCACGGTGAGCCGCGCCCAGGGCGTGAGCGCGCGCTGCCACGACGCGCGCGCGCCGCCGCGCAGCGCGTACGTCGCGAGCTCCGAGGGGTAGGGGCCCACCTGCTCGGCGCGGCGCTGGTCGTCGACGCCGGCCCAGGCCGACGCGGCGAGGCGCGCGCCGTCGCCCATCTGGCGCGTGTAGCGCACCGAGACCCTATGAAACGCGGTGTCGCGCGTGAGCGACCGGGCGCGCGCCGGGTCGTCGGCGCCGAAGCGGTTGACGGCGCCGTCGACGCTGCCGAAGGCGAAGGCCGTGAGGCGCGAGGTCTCCGTGGGCCGGTACTCGACGCGCGCCTGGTAGTCGCCGTAGCGCGGCACCGAGAGGTACTGGAGCGCCTCGGGCGACGCCACGGCCGACGCGAGGCGGTCGATGAGCCCGTAGCGCACGCCCGCGCCCACCGTGAGCCGCTCGGAGAGCTGCACCGACGTCGCGGCGCTCGCGTCGAGCAGGTCGACCGACGCGTAGCCGTGGGCCCCCTCGCGCATGGGCGCGGTCTCGACCTGCACCATGCCCGCGAGCGCGCGCCCGTACTCGGCGCCGTAGGAGCCCGGCGAGAGCTCGATGCCGCCCACGAAGAAGCCGTTGAGCGTCGAGCGCAGTCCGCTGCCGTGAAAGAGCGTCGGCACCGGCACGGCGTCGACGTACACGCGCGACATGTCGGGCGCGGCGCCCCACACCACGAGCTCGCCCGAGCCGAAGCTCGCGCGCCCGACGCCCGGCAGCGCCTCGACCACGCGCACCGCGTCGCCCTGCGTGCCGGGGAGCTGCCGCGCCACCGAGGCGTCGGTGCGCGTCGCGGCCGCGGTGCGTCGCCGTCGGCGCACGCGCACGATCACCTCGCCTACGTCGCCGGGCTCGGCGTCGGAGGGAGCCGCCACCGCGGGCGGCGTCGCGGGCGAGAGCTGAAAGAAGAGCGGCACCATCGCGACTACTCCGCGAGGTTGAAGACGAGGGCGCGGCGCCCGTCGTCGTTGGGGCCCCCGCCGGGGGCGTCGGTTTCGAACGCGTACGACGCGCCGCGCGCCTCGGAGACGACCGCGCCCGCGCGCACGACCCGCACGCGCCAGCTGGTCGCCGCCTCGCCGCACGCGGCGAAGAGGTGCACGCGCACCTCGTAGCGCCCCGCCGCGGGCGCGGGGAACGTGGCGCTCTCGGTGTTCATGCCGTCGACGCGGCACCCCGCGTTGGAGTTGAGCTCGACGCGCGCGCCGCCCTCGACGGCGCGGGCGTACGTGCCGTCGGCCGCGCGCCGCCCGCGCGAGGTGAGGGCGGTTCCGTCGGGCAGGCGCACGACGAGGTCGAGGTCGACGGGGCGGTCCCAGTCGAGCACGACGGCGAGGGGCGCGTCGGGCAGCGACGAGCGCACCGTGAGCGGGAGTGAGCGTCGGGGGCCCACGCGCCCCGCGGCGTCGACGGCGGCGAAGAGCAGCGTCGCGGCGCCCACGGGCAGGTCGCTCGCGAAGTCGGCCGTCACGCGGAACGCGAGGTTCGGCGGCAGGTCGACGTCGGCCGAGTCGATGGGCACGAGCCAGTACCCCCGGTCGTGGTCGAGGCCCACGGCCACCGTGCGCGCGTTGAACGACACGCTGCCCGAGAACTCCTTGGCGCGCTGGCCCTGGCGGATCGTGAGGTTGGCGCTCTGCACCACGGCCACCACGGGCGCGGGCGCCGGCCCCGACGCGTCGGGCTCGGGGAGTCCGTTCGCGTCGGCGTCGGCGCCCGCGGGGAAGGGCGCCGCCACGTAGCGACCGCCGCGCACGCGCAGGGCGCCCTCCATGCCCGAGCCCATGGGCACGGCGTCGCCGCAGCCCGCGGCGAGGAGCGGGAGCGCGAAGTAGAGCCCGCGGCGCGTCACGGCGACACCTGCGCGCGGAGGGTGAAGCGGTCGTTGGCGAGGTCCGTGGGCATGCCGTCGGCGCCGAGCGCGAGGTGGTCGCGCACCACGTCGTACTGCGCGACGAGGCGCGCGCCGGTGCCGGGGATCTGCACGCCCGCGAGCAGGCTCACGGTGAGGATGTCGCGCGGCGCGACGACGACCCTCCCCGCGACGGAGGCCGTGCCGTCGACGTTGGGGTTGTACCAGTCGACGCGCGCGCCCACGAGCGCGTAGCGCCAGAGCGAGGCCGACGCGCCCGCGACGAGCCCGAGGCCGCGCAGGTCGAAGCCGTTGGCGACGGGGTCGGAGACGAAGAGGGCGCGGTCCATGTTCTGCCCGAAGACTCCCTCGACGAAGGCGTGGAGCGTCGCGCGAGACCCCAGGCGCGCCTCGACGGACGCGTCTGCGCCCGCGGCGAAGCGCGCGAAGGACTGCGAGCGCACGGCGGCGCGCCCCTGGAGCAGCACGAGGTCGTCGGGCGTGAGCACGCCGCTCTCGTTGGCGTCGCGCACGCCGAGGCCGTCGACGCCCTGCGGGGTGCCCGCGTGAAAGCCCGCGCCCCCGAGGGCCGAGAGCCCCGCGGTGACGCGCACCGAGGGCGTGCGCACGTCGACGCCGACGCGCCCCACCACGTCGCGCGGCGAGAGGGGCGCCTGCGCGCCGAAGCGCGGCTCGTCGACGGGGTGTCCGTTCACCACGGCGAGCGCGTAGCGGAACCACCCGACGGCGCCCTGCGCCCTCGCGCCGAGGTCGCTCTCGCCGGGGAAGAACGCCTGCGCGACGACCGAGTTCTCCATGAAGACCCGGTCGCGCGCGCTGCGCGGCACCTCGTAGCCGAAGGGCGTGCGGAACATCCCGAGCGTGAGCGCGGCGGGGCTCGTGCCGTCACCTCGCGGCGGCAGGCGCAGCGTGGCCTCGGCCTGCCGCACGCCGAACGCGACGCCGCGCACGGTGTTGACGTCGAGCTCGAGCACGAGCTGCGTCCAGCGGTGGTCGAGGCCGATCACGAAGCGCCCGCGGCGCAGCACGAAGCGATCGAGGTTGAGCAGTCGCGTGCCGTCCGATGAGAGCTCGCCCTCGGACTCCTGGTGCGCCTCGTACTGCGCCTGGATGTACGGCAGCAGCCGCAACGTGAAGGCCCCGAGGGGCAGGGTGAACCCGCTCGAAGCCTCCGCGGCGGGGGGCGCGTGCACCGCAGGCGTGGTCGGGGGCCGCGGAGACGGCTGCCCCGTGACCGAGGAGGTCGCGAGCAGCGCGAGGCCGGCGGCGGCCGTGGCGAGGGGGGCCTTCATGCGCGCGCGGGCCTCACATCGGCAGCGGCTGCACGCCGCCGTCGGGGGTCAGCCGCGTGCCTCGCGCGGGCCGCGCCGGGAAGGCGACCGCGCCGCCGCAGCGGTTGAGGAAGTCGCTCATCGTGACGGGGGTGCCCACGAAGCAGCCGTCGACGTAGGCGCCGCCGTCGCTCGCGTCGACCGCCGCGTCGCTCGTCGCGTCGCCGGTCGCGCCCGCGTCGACCGCTGCGTCCGTCGCGACGTCGCTCGCGGTCACGTCGTCGGGCGCGGCGTCGGGGCGCTGCACGTCGGGGCGTGGAACGTCGACGGTGATCGTGCCGCCGTCGGTGTCGTCGTTGCTGTTGCAGGCGCCCGCGCAGACGAGGAGGGCCGCCATCAGAAGGCCGGTGCGTGCGTTCATGGTCCGTGGTTCTCCGTGGGGATTCAGCGGGCTTCGCAGACGCCGCGGCGGCACACGCCGCCCGCGCACGCGCCGTTGTCGGTGCAGGGGGCGCAGGTCGCGCTGGCGCCGGGGTAGCTGCACTCGAAGAGGCGCGGGCAGGGCGCGTCGGGCTGCTCGAGCGAGAGGTCGCCGCCGTCGCGCGAGCGCGAGACCTCCATCGCGCAGAGGGGCACGAGGTAGCTGCGGGCGTAGACGCGCTGGATGTCGTCGCCGCCGGGCAGCGGCGCGGCGCCCGAGAGCACGTCGGCCACGCGCGCGGCGGCGGCGTTCACGGGCGCGCCCGAGGCGTCGCTCACCACGATCGCGTGCTCGTAGCCCCAGAGGGGGTAGTGGCCGTCGCGCACGTTGCGCTTGTCGAACGAGGCCGCCGTGGAGTCGGGGTAGTAGAACTCGCGCTGCCCCCAGTGGCGGTACGCGAGCCCGCGGAGCTGCGTGCCGCGCACGCCGTTGGTGGCGTCGGTGCCCGCGAAGCCGAGGGCCGGCGTGGTCATCGCCGCGGCCACGCGCGAGACCATGTCGCCGGTGCCCGAGAGCGCGTTCGACGTGGGCGTCTGAAAGCGCCCCTCGGGCACGCGAATGGCGCGCGCCACGGTGATCTGCGTGCCCGACGAGGCCGAGCGCTGGAAGACCCGTGCGTCGAGCGTCCAGGGCGTGACGCCGGCGGTCGAGGCGCCGAAGCCGTAGATCTGATACGCCTCGCGCGCGTCGACGCCCGACTCGTCGGCGTTGAGCGCGGGGCCGATGAACTCGAAGGGCAGCACGACCACGCGCGTGTCGCGGAGCCTCGCGGCGTTCACGCCCGCGCACTCGGTCGGGTACACGTCGGAGAGGGCGAGGTCGATGGCGAGGCCCTCGGCGGGCATGGTGCACGTGGGGATGGCGCCGGGCAGGTGGTCGGGGTCGAGGCCGTTGTAGACCTCCGCGGTGCCCGTGGCGGCCTGCGGCGCGCCCGACGTGGCGCCCGCGAGCGCCGCGACGCCCGAGCACGACCCGCGCGAGGTGTTGTAGACGAGCGTGACGCGCTCGGCGCCGCGCGCGGCCGCGAGGATCGCGCCCACGCGCCGCACGAGCGGCCGGATCGCCGTCGAGCCCGAGATCACCACGCGGTTCGGGAACGTCGCCGCGTCGTCGCAGCGCTGCGCGCCCGCGGCGGGGGCGAAGAGCGCGGCCGACGCGCAGAGCGCCGGCGCGAGGAGAGCCTTGCTGGTAGCCATCGATCGACCTCCCGGCGCCGTCTGGTGGGCGCCGTTTCGTGTGGGCCGAGAGATAGGCGCCGCGTGGCTCGCCGCGGTGAACGCTCGGTGTCGGTCTTGAATCACGGCGGCGGGGTTGCGCGCGCGTGGCGCCGAGGTGACGCGCGTCACTCGAACATGAACCGGATGCGCTTCAGCACGCGCGTGCGCACGGCGGCGCCGCGCGCGTCGCGGGGCACGGTCGTCACGCGGCAGTGCGCGAGGGCGCCGCGCTCCATCGCCGCGGCGATGCCGAAGCCGGGGTTCGACCGCGCCCGCGCGTGGGAGAGGCTTCCGTCGGGGTCGACCACGAGCTCGATCGCGAGCGCGGTCACCTCGACCTCGTTGTCGAGCGCCTGCTGGGGGTAGAGCCCCGAGAGCGCCGCGTCGTCGCACTCCACCGCGGCGCGCACCGCGAGCGATTCCTCGGCGACCTCGACGGGCTCGGCGCGACGTGGCGCGGGCGCGGGTGTCTCCGCGGGCGGTGCGGGCGCGGGCGCCGCGGGCGCGTCGCCGCCTCCCACCACGCCGCCGCGGAAGTCGGCGCGGTGGCAGCCGCTGCAGATCCCGGCCAGATGCTTGCCGAACGCCACGGTCGGCGCG
>JBDHVF010000199.1:0-10833 GCA_039809605.1 Polyangiales bacterium
GGCGCCGCGAGACCCGCCGCCGCGACCGCCGCCGCGACCGCCGCCGCGACCGCCCGCGCCGCGACCGCCACGCAACGGGACGCAGAACGGCGCGCCGATTCTGGGGTTGTGAGGTTGACGTGAACGTGCTTCGGGGGAGGCAGAGCGGCGTTGCGGTAGCGGTGATGCTCGCGACGAGGATCGCGAGCGCGCAGACACCAGAGGTCGAGGGGTTGCTGCGCCACGGCATCGAGCTGCGCCAGCAGGGGAACAACGAAGAGGCGCTCGCGGAGTTCCAGCGCGCGTATCGGATCGCGCGGACGCCGCGCACGCTCGCGCAGGTGGCCCTCGCGGAGCAGGCGCTCGGGCGCTGGGTCGACGCCGAGACGCACCTGCGTGATGCGCTGCGTGCGGCGCGCGATCCGTGGATCACGCGCAACCGCGCGGCGCTCGACGGCGCGCTGGGGGTGATCGCGCAGCACATCGGCGAGGTGCTGGTGCGCTGCGACGTCGACGGCGCGGAGCTGTCGGTGGGCGAACGCGTCGTGGGGACGCTGCCGCGGGATGAGCCGTTGCGCGTCGCGGTGGGCGAGGTCGAGGTGAGGGCGCGCGCGAACGGGAGGGTGGCGTCGCAGCGGGTGCAGGTGACGGCGGGCGAGACCGTGCGGGTGGCGCTGCGGATCGGGCAGACGCCGCGCGAGGAACAGGGGGCGATAGCGGCACGAACGCCAGCAGTGAGGCCGGAGTTCACCGCTGTTCGCGACCCCTGGCTCGAATCCACACTACCAACTCCCACACTCAGGCGAGTCGAGACAGCGACACAACCAGAACGGCGCCCTTCACCATCACCTTCCCCTACCTACTATCGTGTCGCAATCGAAGCAGGCGCTGGGGTTGGCGCGAGCTATCTCTCTGGAAGCCCGGCATATGCAGAGCAATTCACAAACACGATAACGCGACAGCCCGACTGTGGCTCGCACACATGTATCGACACGGTCAATCCGGGCTTCGTCTACTCTGGACACCTTGCATTTCTCCTCCGATACAACTTCTCGCGTCGCGTCGGACTTGGGTTGGCAGCCAGAATACAACTCGACACCGCTGAGTGGAGTGTTGAACCGCCCGGGAGAATGACCCCCGGAGAGATCGCAACGCCAAAGTCAAATGCATTCGCCAACCTGCTGCTTGGCCTACGCCTCTACGTTGCCTTCACACCGCGAGGTTTCGTTCACAATGGATTCGTCGCGGCTGCCTTCATAGGAGGCGGCGTCGGTCAGATCGAGGCGAAGCCTTCCCTGTACCTGCCTCCTGACGTTGCCCCCGCAGCGCATGTAATCTCTGGACTGCTCAACGCGCATGTTGGCCTTCGGGTCGAGTATGGATTTGGACACTACATGCATGTGGGCGCCGAACTCGTAGCCCACTTCATGGAACCGAAGTTTCTTTTTGACCTTGACCAGACGCTCTTCGCGGGTGTTCATTTCTGAGCCGCGAGGGCGGCGGGACTCGATGGGGAGATCATGCACGTTCGCGAGATAGCACCGCTCTTGTTGGCCGCCGCGATGGCATTCGCGCCAGCGGTAGCGCAGGCGCAGACGCCCGAGGTCGAGCGGTTGCTGCGGCACGGCATCGAGCTTCGGCAGCAGGGCAACAACGCCGAGGCGCTCGCGGAGTTCCAGCGCGCGCATCAACTCGCGAACACACCGCGCACGCTCGCGCAGGTCGCGCTCGCGGAGCAGGCGCTCGGGCGCTGGGTCAACGCGGAGATGCACCTGCGCGAGGCGCTGCGGTCGGCGAACGACCCATGGATCACGCGCAACCGCGCGGCGCTCGATGGGGCGCTGGGGGTGATCGCGCAGCATGTCGGCCAGGTGATGGTGCGCTGCGATGTCGACGGGGCGGAGCTGTGGATCGGCGAGCGGAGGGCGGGCGCACTCCCGCTCACAGCGCCGCTGCGCGTGGACGCGGGCGAGGTCGAGGTGAGCGCACGGTCGGGTGAGCGCCGCGTGTCGCAGCGCACGCGAGTGAGCGCGGGGGAGACGGCGCTCGTGACGTTGGAGTTCGGCCGACAGGAGGCGACGCGCGGGCAGGAGACGCCGGTCACGGTGATGACTCCGCCAGTGGTTCCTCACGAGGAGAACGTCAGTACGAGCAGGCCAGGTTCCACACAGCGCGCGTTGGGGTGGATCGCGCTTGTTGGAGGTATCGCGGGACTCGGCGTGGGCGCCACAGGCACGATTCTTCGTGAGCAAGCGGCACAATCGTACAACGATAACAATCAGTGTCCGGGCGAGAACGCCCCCCCATCAGTCGTGCAAGGGCCAGACTGCCAGGGGCTTCTCAACGATGTGGATACATATAGAGCGCTTCAACTGGCGGGTTTCGTCAGCGGTGGAGTTCTGTCCCTGACAGGAATCATCTTGCTCGCGACAGCCCCATCAAGCCAGCCTCGCACAACCGCTCATCTCCAGTGTGGCATGGGACCGGGCGAGTTCGGAGTGACTTGCCGTGGGAGCTTCTAGATGAGTGCATACGTGAGCATGTGGACAAGGCTGCGAGTGCTTCTGTGGATGCTCATCGTGGTCGTGCTCAGCCTCGGTTGTACGGAGGTGAAGCAGTGGGCTGCCGACGCATCCGATGCGCCAGTACAGGCGGATTCGCCCCTTCCAATGATCGACGAGCCTGTCGTGGACAGCCCTTCACCACCAGACAATCTACCGCCTGCCGACGCCCCCGTGCCTCCACAAGACTCGCCAATAACGTCATGTTCTGCCGGAGAGACCCTCTGCGACATGAGGTGCGTCAATACAATGACGAACGCCAGCAATTGCGGGACGTGTGGACTCCAGTGTGCCCCTGGTCAGTCATGCGTCAACGGAAGTTGCAGTTCCAGCACCATGGATCTGCGAGAGCCCGGGCGAGCGTGTACTCGATCGAGCGACTGCCCTGGTATGGATGGGTTCTGCATCCCAGAGCTGAATGGTTGGCGCGGCGGATTCTGCGCGTATTCATGCTTGGGCTCTGGCGATCCACCATGTCCGACAGCAAGCACATGCCTGCGCTATCCTGGCTCTGCGCGAGGTGTATGCCTGCGAACGTGCACGGATAGCACTTCATGTCGCACAGACTACGTGTGCACCCCTGTTCCCGGGGGGTCTGTGAGCTTCTGCAGTACGTCTTGTGAAGGCTCGGCTGCCCCAGCTGGTCCTATCGCGTGTGATGCGACGGGCAGTCTCTGCGTGCCCGGGTGCTCCTACCAGTGCTCTACAAGCTGCGCTCAACCGAACATGACCTGCAACGTAGGTTCCGGATCGTGTGGCTGTGCCAACGACACTGCATGCGGTGCGGAGTATCACTGCGACGCAAGCACTGGGCGGTGCTTGCGGCGCTCTTGATCCACCCTCGGAGCGGTGTCAGCGTGCGCCTCGCCCAGCGCGTGCCGGAGCGCATCATCCAACGACGGTGCATCGCGCACTGAGTCCGTCACAGTTGCCCTTACGCGCCTGCGATCACCACGCCCAGAGGGCGCGCAGGTCCATCTCGATGGCGTCGAAGGGCTCGGCGCGCACCGAAGCATCGCCGCCCGCGGTGACCACGAGGAGCCACCCGTCGTCGACGCGGCGGTACACGTCGAGCGTCTGCGCCTCGGGATCCACGTGCCAGACGTGGGCGACGCCGTGACGGTGGTACATGGGCATCTTCACGATGCGGTCGTGTCTGCGCGTCGACGACGAGAGCACCTCGCACACCTGGTCGGGCACCGCGGTGATCGCGGCGCCTTCGGGCGGATCGGGCAGTCGCTCGCGACGCCAGCCCGCGAGGTCGGGCTCGACGAGGTCGGGGAGCGCGCCCAGGCGAAGCTCGGGCTCCGGCAGGATGATCCAGCCGCCGGGGCCGCCCCTGCCGCGGCGGAAGGGCGGCGCGAGCTCGCTGTAGAGCTCACCGCCGGCGCTCTGGTGCTGCGGGCGCGGCCGGGGCATCGAGTAGAGCTGCCCGTCGATCACCTCGACGACGCGATCTCCGGGCGCGTTGCGATACGCCTCGACGACGTCGCGCGCGAGGTTCGGGAGCTCGGCGTCGACCGCGCGCGCAGGGTCCATTCGACGAGGGCCCTCAGCGCCGCGCAGCGTCGTTCACGGATCGCCAGAGCGCGTCGACCAGCGGCGGCACGTCACGCGCTGCGTCCGTCACGGTCGCCTCGACCGGTCCCACGTCGTCGTGCTCGATCGGTCTGGTCGCGCTGCCCATCCATCCAGAGTACCCCTGCACCCCACGCAGCGAGAGGGTCACATTCGCTGTCCCCAGACGCTCGATGTACTTCGGCATCACGCGTCGCAGTTCCTCATCGATCTGGCTGTGGTTGAACCGCGGCGCGTGGTGCTGCCCCTCGATGACCTCGAGCGCGCCCGCGGTTCGGATGCTCCTCCCGTCGGAGGGCACCTCGATGTACCCACAGGGGTTGCCGTCGTGAGTGACCGCGACCCTGAGGCGTTCGTCGTCGCTCACGAAGCAGCGGCGGGTGTTTCGAGCCTCGGGAGGTACCAGACTCCCGACGCCTCCAGCAGTTGGAGAGGCCAGAGTGAGGACCACCTCGTAGCGAGGACGGCGCTCGATCTGCCGCACGAGTTCGTCAACCTCCGCGCGAGGGAGCGGGCCGACGTTGAAGTACGCCTTGACGAAGATCGCTCGGCGTTGCGCCGGGGTCGCAGTTCGCAGGAACTCCTTCACCTGACGATCCGCTTCGGCGTCTTCGGGGCCGTACGCGCTGCCGACGAAGTAGGTGGCGGTGGAGTCGTGACTCATGTGGTCTTCTTGACGTGGTGCGGGAGGAACACCCCGAGGATGCACTCCGGATTGCGAACTGCAAGCTGGATGTGGGTCTCACGCTGGCGAGGCAACTTCACGGCAGCCGCCGCGCGAAGGCCCCGCCCGTGGCGGCGCCGCCACGCACAACGCCGCGCCAAAACGCCATTCCATAAGCACTTTCGCGATGGCGTGGCCGCTGCACTCATGGAGCCCGTGCGGCGCTCGTCGCCGCCACGAAAGCAGGTGCCACCATGAAGCCCTCGTCGCTCCGCTCGCTCCTCTCGCTCGCCTCGTTCGCGCTCATCGCCTTCGCGCCCGTCGCCGCCGGCGCGCAGCCCTTTCCCTTCGAGCGCGCCCGCATGCCCGTGGGCGCCATCGGCCCTCACTACTACCCCGTGGCGTACCGCAGCCACCGCGCGCCGCGCCCCGCGCCCGTGGTGGTCGTCGTCCCGCGGCACGCGCCCGCGCCCGCGCCCTGCGTCGTCGCGCCGCCGCCTCCCTCCGACGAGCACGGGCTGCTGGTGCTCGACTCGACGCCGCTCGTCGGCGGGCAGTCGGTGCTCATCGAGTGGGGCGTGTCGTACTACCCGGGCCAGGTCGTCGCCGTGAACGCCGACGGCACCGTGCGCGTGCACTACTCGAGCTACGACGGCATGTGGGACGAGAACGTCGCCCGCTACCGGCTGCGCCTGCCGCGCTGAAGCGCCGCCGCGATGTGCGTGGGGCTCACGCCACCAGCCGCCGCGCGCGGGCCTTCACGAGCTGCATGAGGCGCTCGATCTCGACGAAGCGGTCGAGCTCCGCGCGCTCGTCGTCGGTGAGCGTCCCCTCCTTGCTACGCGCGAGGAGGTCTCGCACCCGCTCCACCGTCTCGGGCGACGGGCGAAACGACAGGACCGACTGCGCGCCGCCGCCGCTCGCGAACAGGTCGATGATCTCGTCGTAGCTTCGCTGCGCAGCGCTCATGTCATCGAGAGCCTACCACCGGCGCAGGGCCCGTCGAAGCGTCGCGCGCTACCGGCTGCGCCTCCCGCGCTGAAGCGCGTCGGTCGCGCCCTCGATCAGCGCGTCGATGTCGCCCTCCGCGCTCTCGACGTTGGTCACGCACGCGCGCAGGCACGGCACGCGCCCCGCGAGGCGCACCTCCGACACCCACGCGGTGTTCTCCCGCCACAACGTCTGGAGCAGCTTCTTCGTCGTCACCCTCCCCGCGCGCACCTCCGCGTGGGTGAAGCACACCACGGGCAGCGGGGTCTCGTTGGCGACCTCCCAGCCGCGCGCCGTGAGCCCCGCGCGCAGCCGATCGGCGAGCGCGAACTGGCGGTCGATCATGGCCGCGACGCGCTCCCACCCGAGCGACGACAGTGTGAGAAGCACCTTGAGCCCGATGAAGCGACGCGACCACTGCATCGACGTGAGGTAGGGCTGCGCGCGGTCGCTCGCGTCGCGCATCACGTACGGCGCGTCGACCTCGAAGGCCGCGCGCATCACGTCGGCGTGGCGGCAGAAGAGCATCCCCGCGCCCATCGCGACGGGCAGGGACTTGTGCGCGTCCCACGTCACCGAGTCGGCCTCGGCGACGCCCTCGACGAGGTGGCGCGTGCGCGGAGAGAGCGCCGCGACGCCACCCCACGCCGCGTCGACGTGCAGCCACGCGCCCTCGTCGCGCGCCGCCGCCGCGAGCTCGCGCACCGGGTCGATCGCGCCCGCCGCCGTGGTGCCCACCGTCGCCACGATCATCGCGGGCGTGCGCCCCGCGGCGCGATCGTCGGCCACGGCCCTTCGCAGCGCGCGGAGGTTCATTCTGCACGCGCGGTCGACCGCCACCTCGCGCACCGCGTTGCGTCCGAGCCCCGTGACCTGCGCGGCCTTCGCGATCGACGCGTGCGCCTCCGACGACACATACACCGTCGGGCGCACGGCGCTCGCCGCGAGGCCGTCGGTCGCGTAGCCGGGCACCGCGCGGTGGAGCGCGAGCACGAGCGACGTGTGGTTGGCCTCGGCGCCGCCCGTGGTGAAGGTCCTCGCGCACGCGGGGTCGAGGCCCATGCGCGAGGCGAGGGCCGCGAGGGCGTGCTGCTCCATCTCGACGGCCGCGGGCGAGGCCTGCCACACCGAGAGCTGCGGGTTGTAGAGCGCCACGAGGGCGTCGGCGACCACCGAGGCGAGCGTCGTCGTGGGGTTGAAGAGCCCGAAGTGGCGGGGGTGGGTGCTGTGCGTGACCCCGTCGCGCAAGAGGGCGCAGACGTCGCCGACGAGGGCGTCGAGGGCCCTCGGGGCGTCGGGGTCGAAGCGTTGCGAGAGGTCTTCGCGGAGACGCGAGGCCGAGACCGAAGGGATCAGCGGGAGCTCGGCGGGGCGAAGGCCCTCGATCGCGTCGAGGAGCCTCCGCAGCGCCGGGTCCATCACGCCGTCACGAGGCCTTCGCGGCCTTCTTCTTCTCGGCGGCCTTCGCGCGGCGCTCGGCGCTCTGGAGCTGGTCGAGCAGGCGGGGGAGCGGGTGCTTCTCGAGCGACTTCTTGTAGTCGCCGTCCCTGGCGTGGCCCTCGGCCTTCGCGATCGCCTCGATGATCTCGGCGCGCGAGCCGAAGCGCTTCGAGGCGTCGCTCAGCACGCGGTGCAGGCGCAGGAGCTTGGTGTTCGACAGGTGCTCGATCGCCTTCGGGCTCTGCGTGCGATCGATCCAGAACTTCTCCGTGGCGAGGGCGCGGACCTTCTCCACGAGGTCCTTCTTGGAGCTGGCGAGGCCCTTCACCTGGGCGAGCGGGGACTGCGAAGCCATGACGGTGTTCCTCAACTGACAGGGGGAATTGCGGACAGGTATCTCCCCGCGAAGGGGACGCGGTTCCTAACACGCCCCTCGCGCGCTCCGCAAGAGGGGGACCGCGCTACTCCGCCGGGCCGACGGTGATGGGGTACTGGTAGTCTGCCGCGCCGCACGCGGGCACGGGGAACACCATGCGCTGCACGGCCCGCTCGACGCACGCGTCGAGCTCGGGGTCGACGCCCTGCACCGACGCGCTGGTGGCGCGGCCCGACTCGCCCACGGTGAAGCGCACCGTGAGCCTCCCCGCGAGCGCGGGGTTGTTGCGGCTCGCGCGCTCGTAGCACGACCGGATGCCCCCGAGGTTGGTGCGCAGCACCCGCGCCACCGCGCCCGCGTCGCCGTCGCACGTGTCGGTGCTGGGCGCGTCGGGGTCGATCACCGGCGGGCGCCGCGGCCCCACCGGGCCCGTGAGCGTGCCCGTGCTGGGCGCGTCGTGCGTGGCGATGGTCTGCGGGCGGCCGAGCGTCTGCGAGCCCGGCAGGTTGTCGGCGCGCGCCGTGAGGTTGCTCCGCGCCACGTTCGACTGCGGCGCCGTCGTGACGCCCTGGACGTTGCGCAGGTCGTCTTCGGTGCCCGCCATCAGCACGCCGCTCTGGAGCTGCTCGGCGGCGCTGTTGCGCCCCTCGAAGGGCGTGGTGATCGACGCGAAGCTCGCCTCCATCGCGCGCACGGCGCGGGCGGCGGCGTCTTGCGCGCGCTGCGCCGTCTGCGCCACGTTCGCGGGCGAGGGCTGCGACGGGCCGCGCGTGTTCGACGGGCGCGAGGGCGCGCTCGTCGGGCGCTGCGCCGTGTTCGACGGCGCGTCGTTCGAAGGCGCCTCGGCCGCGGCCCCCTCGAGGGGCTCCGGGGGCGTGTCGTCGGGCGGCGTCATGCGCACGCGGCGAGAGACGTACTCGATGAGGTCGGAGTTGTCGTCGACGACGGGGTCGTAGCCGTACTCGACCCAGGTCATCGCGCCGATCGCGAGTGAGAGGAAGCACGACAGGCTGGCGTTGTAGCGCCAGTCGATCTCGCGCGTGAGGCTCGCGCGCAGGGCCTGGGGCACCTGCGCCCTCGGCGCGACGGGCGGCGCGGGCGCGAACTGAAAGAGGAACGTCACGCCCGCCACGGTGACCTTGCCGCGGCTCTGGTCGTCGAGGGCCACGAGCCACGCGCCTCCGTGGGCCTTCGCGACGCCGTCGGCCACGCACGCGTCGAGGGTGCGCACCGTCGAGCCCAGGGCCACGCGGCCCTCGAAGCCCTTTTCGAAGCGCAGGTGCCAGCGCCCCTCGCGCACCACGAAGAGCTCGATGTGCGTGGGGAACCCGTCGCTCGACACCGCCAGCGTCGCGCGCTCGGTCGTGCCCGCCGACACGTCGACGCGCTCGCGCACGACGCGCTCCTCGAGCGTGCTCGCGCCCTGGAGCACGCCGATGCGCAGGACGCGGGGCTGGGTGTCGTTCGCGCGCTGCGCGGACATGGCACGGGTCATCGCACCGGCCTGGCGGGTACGTTCGGTCATGGGCTATCGCCTCCCGACGACCGTGATCGTCGCTCGCACGCACGAGCGTCACGGGTCGCGTACGGCCAGTGACAACGGCCCTCGCTGAAAGGTTCCACGCCCCCGCGTGAGGAACCTTCTCCGCGCCCTACGCGATCACGCCCGCGGCCCGCAGCGCCGCGATGCGCGCGTCGTCGTAGCCCGCCACCTCGCGCAGCGCCGCGTCGGTGTGCTCGCCGAGGAGCGGCGCCGCGCGGTGCTGCTCGCGCTCCCAGTCGCCGGTCTTGATGGGGTTGCCCGCGGCGTACACGGCGCCCGCGACGGGGTGCTGCATCTCGGCGACCATGCGCCGCGCGAGCACCTGCGGGTCGCGGCACACCTCGCTCACGCGCTGCACGGGCCCCGCGGGCACGCCCTCGGCGTAGAGCCTCGGGAGCCACTTCGACGAAGGCCCCTCGCGCAGCCGCGCGGCGATGAGCCCGAGCGCCTCGTCGCGGTGCGCGCGGCGAAGCGCGTTGGTCGCCATGCGCGGGTGGTCGACCCAGTCGGGGCGTTCGAGCGCGCGGCAGAAGCCCGGCCAGAAGGTGTCGGTGAAGACCGCGACGGTGATCCACCCGTCGGCCGTCTCGAAGGCTTGATACGGGATCGCGTGCGCGTGGCCCGAGCCCTGCGGGCCCATGTCGTCGCCGGCCATCATCCAGTTCGAAGCCGCGTACGAGAGCAGCGAGACCTGACAGTCGACGAGGCCCAGGTCGATGAAGCGCCCGAGGCCCGTGCGCTCGCGCGCGTAGAGCGCCGCGCCGATCGCGAGGGCGGCGTAGAGGCCGCCCGCGAGGTCTCCGATGGGCACGCCGCAGCGCACGGGCGGTGATCCAGGCTCTCCCGTGAGCCCCATCACGCCGCCGCGCGCCTGGAGCGTGAGGTCGAACGCGGGGAGGTCCCGGTCGGGCCCCGTGCGCCCGAAGGCGGTGATGCCGCACGAGATGATCCGCGGGTTGCGCGCGGAGAGCGTGGCGTGGTCGCAGCCGAGGCGCTCGGCGACGCCCGCGCGAAAGTTCTCGATCACCACGTCGCAGCCCGCGGCGAGGTCGGCGAGCACCGCGCGTCCCTCGGGGCGCGCGAGGTCGAGGCAGAGCGAGCGCTTGTTCCGGTTGACCGAGAGGAAGTACACGCTCTCGCCGTGGGCGAAGTGCGGCCCCACCTGGCGGATGTCGTCGCCCGCGCCGGGCCGCTCGACCTTGATCACGTCGGCCCCGAGGTCGCCCAGGATCATCGCGCCGAAGGGCCCCGCGAGCATGCGGGTGAGGTCGAGCACGCGCACGCCGCGCAAGAGGTCGAGCATCGCGAAACCCCTTACGGGCAGACCCGCGCGAAGAAGTTCGTCGCCGCGCCGTGGCCGGGCTCTCCGCGGGTGTAGCCCACGAGCCCGCCGCCCCACGGGTCGGGCGCGCCGAAGCGCAGCCGCACCTCGGGGGCCGCCGCGATGGGGCGCGTCTCGCGCAAGAGGCCGTCGGGCCCGAGGCGCCACACCTCGAGGCGGTCGCCCGTCTCGATCGTGCGCGTGACCACCACCCCGATGCCGACCCTGCGCCCGCCCGCGTCGGTCTCGAGGAACACCACGGGGTCGTGGGCCTCGCGCTCCATGCGCGTCGCGCGGAGGCGCACGGCGCCCGCGTGGTCGACGCCGGCGATCCACGCGCCGTCGGGCCCGGCGAAGGCCGTCACCGCGCCGCGGTCGTCG
>JBDHVF010000200.1:0-10784 GCA_039809605.1 Polyangiales bacterium
CGGCTACCGAAGGGGGTCTCTTTCGCGGAAACCCTTTGTTTTCAGCAGAAACAAGGCGGGGTGGACGGGACTCGAACCCGCGGCCTCCGGCGTGACAGGCCGGCGTTATAACCGACTTAACTACCACCCCACGGGGACGTTACCTCCGTCCCGCGAGGGAGCCGACTTCTACGTCAGCCCCATCGCACCGTCAAACAAATTCTCACCGCCCCGTGAAGACCCTCGGAGCTCTAGGGTTCTCGACGAAGGTCTTCATCCCGCTCTTCTGGTCGTCGGTGGCGAAGCACAGCGCGAAGGCCTGGATCTCGAGCTCCTTCGCGACGGCGAGGGGCACGTTCTCGCCCGCGTGGAGCACGCGCTTGGCGTGGGCCACCGCGAGCGGCGCGTGCTTCGCGATCTTCTCGGCCGCCGCGCGCGCCTCGGCCGCGAGGGCGTCGTGGGCGAACACCCTGTCGGCCAGGCCCATCGAGAGCGCCTCGGCGGCGTCGATGACCGCGCCCACCAGCACCAGCTCGCGCGCCTTGCCCACGCCCACGCGGCGCGCGAGGCGCTGCGTTCCGCCGAAGCCCGGGATCACCCCGAGGCCCACCTCGGGCTGGCCGAACTTCGCCCGGTCGCTCGCGTAGATGAGGTCGCACATGAGCGCGAGCTCGGTGCCCCCGCCCAGCGCGAAGCCGTTGACCGCCGCGATCACGGGGAAGGGCAGCGCCGCGATCCGCTCGCCGAGCGCGTGTCCCGCGCGCGCGAAGCGGGCGGCCTCCTCGGGGGTCATCGTCGCCATCGCCGCGATGTCGGCCCCCGCGACGAAGGCCTTGTCGCCCGCGCCCGTGAGCACCGCCGCGCGCGCCGCCCCCGACGCGGACAGCGCCTCGAAGGCCGCCCCGAGGTCGGCGAGCACCTGCGCGTTGAGCGCGTTGAGCTTCTCGGGCCGGTGCACCGTCACCGTCGCGACGGCGCCCTCGACCGCGACGCGAACCGTCTCCCAGGTCGTCTCCGTGGTCATCACTTCTTCTCGTAGGTGTAGAAGCCGCGGCCCGCCTTGCGGCCGTACCAGCCCGCGGCGACGTAGTTCCTGAGCAGCACCGGCGCGCGGTACTTGTCGTCGCCGATCTCGCGGTGCAGCACGTCGGCGATGGCGAGCACCGTGTCGAGGCCGATGAAGTCCGACAGCTCGAGCGGGCCCATCGGGTGGTTGAGCCCGAGCTTCGCCGCGGCGTCGATGTCCGCGGGCGTGCCGAGGCCCTCCTCGAGCGCGAACACCGCCTCGTTGAGCAGCGGGATCAGCATGCGGTTGACCAGAAAGCCGGGGCTGTCCTTCGCGGTCACCGCCGTCTTGTTGAGCCGCTGCACCACGGCGCGCGCGGCCTCGTAGGTCTCGTCGCTCGTCTGGAGCGCGCGGATCACCTCGACGAGCTTCATCAGCGGCACGGGGTTGAAGAAGTGAAGGCCCACCACGCGCTCGGGCCGCCCCGTGGCCGCCGCGATGCGCGTGACCGAGATCGAGCTGGTGTTCGTCGCCAGGATCGCCCCGGGCTTCACCGCCGCGTCGAGCTGCTTGAAGAGCGCGAGCTTGGTGTCGACGTTCTCGGTCACCGCCTCGACCACGAGGTCGCACTCGCCGAGGTCGTCGATGGCCCCCACGGGCACGATGCGCTCGCCCGTGCCCGCGGCGTCGGCCGCCGTGACCTTGCCCTTCTCCACGAGCTTCTGAAGGCCCGCGGTCACCCTCGCCTTCGACCGCGCGGCGATCTCGAGGTTGGCGTCCGCCAGCTTGACGGTCCACCCCGCGGCGGCGGCGACCTGCGCGATCCCGCTGCCCATCTGCCCCGCGCCCAACACGCCCAACACGTTGATGTCGCTCATGGAGCCGCCGCGTAGACCACGCGGCGCATCACCGTCAAGGCCC
Source organism: Polyangiales bacterium (assembly GCA_039809605.1). Lineage (GTDB taxonomy): Bacteria > Myxococcota_A > Polyangia > Polyangiales > CAISKJ01. The sequence continues at coordinate 1,907 of JBDHVF010000200.1, forward strand.
CGCGCGGATTGCCTGTGGCAATCGCCTCGCGAACCCGCGTACAAATCGCGCCACCACGTCCATCCCCAAGAGGAGAGAACACCGCATGAACCGTCGCCCCCTGGCTTCTGGCCTCCGCCCGCTCGCCCTCGTCGCCGCCGCGGCCTCGGCCCTCGCGGGCTGTCCCTCGCCCAACATCTACGGCACGGCGCGCACGATCCCCGTGGGCACCATCCAGCACACGGCCTCGATCGACACCATCGGCATCTCGGGCTCGGGCGGCACGTTCTTCACGCCCACGCTCCCGACCTACCAGCTCCGGCTCGGCGTGCACGACCGCGTCGACCTGGGCTTTCGCCTCGGCAACCTCACGTCGCTGGGCTTCGACGCCAAGGTCAACCTCGTGCGAGGCCCCTTCGACCTCGCGCTCGCGCCCGGCGTGCAGGGCATCTACATCAGCGCCAGCTCGGGCTCGAGCTCGTCGGGCGCCGGGATCATGTACCTGAACCTCCCGGTGATCCTGGGCTTCAACCTCTCGCAGAACTTCTCGCTCATCGCCACGCCGGGCATCGCCTACGCGCTCGGCTTCTCGTACGACTCGGTGAGCTCGGGCGACAGCGCGCGCTACACCGCCGACGGCTTCGCGGCGCGCCTCGGCGTCGGCGCCAACATCCGCGCGAGCCGGTTCTTCTCGCTGCAGCCCGAGATCACCGCGCTCTACTTCCCCGACTCGGGGGGCGTGCTCTTCACGGGGGGCCTCGGGTTCTCCTTCGGCTCGCACCCGACCTACGACGACATCTGATCAGCGCTCGACCACCACGGCCACGGCCTCGCCGCCGATGCAGAGCGTGGCGAGGCCGCGCCTCGCGTTGCGCGCCGCCATCGCGTGCACGAGCGTCGTGAGGATGCGCGCGCCCGACGCGCCGATCGGGTGCCCGAGGGCCACCGCGCCGCCGTTCACGTTCACCTTCGAGAGGTCGAGGCCCGACTCCTGCGCCGTCGCGAGGGCCACGACCGAGAACGCCTCGTTGACCTCCCAGAGGTCGATGTCCGAGACCTTCATCCCGAGCTTCGAGAGCGTGACCCCGATGGCCTTGGCGGGCGCCGTGGTGAACCACTCGGGCGCCTGCGCGGCGCTGCCGTAGCCCACGACGCGGGCGAGGGGCGTGAGCCCGAGGCGCTTGACGGCCTCGCCCGAGGCGAGCACCAGCGCCGACGCGCCGTCGTTGATCTTGCTCGCGTTGGCCGCGGTGATGGTGCCGGCCTTGTCGAACGCGGGCTTGAGCGAGGCCATCTTCTCGGGGTCGCCCTTGCCGGGCTCCTCGTCGAGGCTCACCGTCACGTCGCCCTTGCGGCCCTGCACCACCACGGGGACCATCTCGGCGTCGAAGCGGCCCTCCTTCTGCGCGGCGAGCGCGCGGCGGTAGCTCTCCTTCGCGAAGGCGTCCTGCGCGTCGCGCGTGAAGTTCTTCTCCTTCGCGCAGATCTCGCCCGCGTTGCCCATGTGAAAGTTCTTGTACGGGTCCCAGAGGCCGTCGTGGATCATCCCGTCGACGACGGTCTGGTTGCCCATGCGGTAGCCCTTGCGCGCGGTCTGGAGGTAGTAGGGCACGTTCGACATGCTCTCCATGCCGCCGGCCACCACCACCTCGGCGTCGCCGAGCGCGATGCTCTTGGTGCCGAGCACCACGGCCATGAGCCCCGAGCCGCAGACCTTGCCCACCGTGGTGCACGGCACCGTGTTCGGGACGTCTGCGTAGAGCGACGCCTGGCGCGCGGGCGCCTGGCCCTCGCCCGCCGTGAGCACGTTGCCCATGTAGACCTCGCCCACCTCGGCCGCCGGCACCTTCGCGCGCTCGAGCGCCGCGCGGATCGCCGTCGCGCCCAGGCGCGTCGCGGCTACGTCGGCCAGCGCGCCCTGAAACGCCCCGATGGGCGTGCGCGCCGCGCTGCAGATGAACACCTCAGGCTTCGTCATGGCTCATCCTTCTCCTCCGAGCGCCTCTTCGCCCGCGAAATGCTGCGCGGCGACGCGTCGGGCGCACGGAATCTCTGGCCGTCACAGCGCGAAGTCAAGCGCGGCTTTGTTGCAGCGCAGCAATGCCCCCGCGGTCACCGCGCGACGCGGGCGCGGGCGACGGCGGCGAGCTCGCTCGCGGGCCTGCGCGGGCGCCGCTTCGCGAGCCTCGAGGCCTCGACGCCGCTCGCGCGGATGAAGCGCTGCACGTCGTCGTTGTCGACCACGAGCACCTCGGCGGGCGTGCCCTGCGCGACGACGCGGCCCTTGATGAGCATCGCGATCTGGTCGGCGATGTCGAAGGCGCTGACCATGTCGTGGGTGATCACCACCGACGTGACGCCGAACTTCTCGCGCATCTCCTCGATGAGGTCGTCGACGGTGCGCGAGGTCACCGGGTCGAGGCCCGAGGTGGGCTCGTCGTAGATGAGCAGCTCGGGCTCCATCACGAGGGCGCGCGCGATGCCCACGCGCTTGGCCATGCCGCCCGAGATCTGCGCGGGGGTGAGCGCCGCCGCGTGCTCGACGCCCAGGTCCTTGAGCTTGGCCATCACCCGCTCGCGCACCTCGGCGTTCGAGAGCTTCGTCTGCTCGCGCAGGGGGAAGGCCACGTTCTCGAAGCACGTCATCGAGTCGAAGAGGGCGTACTTCTGAAACACCATGCCGAAGCGACGGCGGGCCTTGTTGAGCTCGACGTCGGAGAGGGCCGCGATGTCGACGCCGTCGACGACGATCCTCCCGCTCGTGGGCCGCTCGAGCGCGATGAGGTGGCGCACCAGGGTGCTCTTGCCCGCGCCCGACCCGCCGATGATCACCAGCGTCTCGGCGCGGTTGATCGTGAGGTCGACGCCGTGCAGCACGGTGCGGCCGTCGTAGACCTTCACCAGCTTCTCGACGCGTACGTGGGGCTCGTCGGGCGCGTTCAAGGGCGCCTCACCCCACCGGCGTGAGGATGGTGGTGATCACGTAGTCGAGGATGAACACCGCCACGACCGACCACACCACGGCGCGCGTGGTGGCGAGGCCCACGCCCACGGCGCCGCCCGAGGCGTAGTAGCCGTGGCGGCACGCGATGAGGGTGACGGTGAAGCCGAAGACCAGGGCCTTGATGAGCCCCTGGGTGAGGTCCTTGGGCTCGAGCATCGTGCGGATGCGGTCGGCGAAGATGCCGGGGTCGAGCGAGAGGAGGTACACGCCGATGATCCACGCGCCGCCGAGGCCGATGAGAAAGAACAGGAGCCCGAGCACGGGCACCATCACCACGCCCGCGATGATGCGCGGCACCACGAGGTACTGCACCGGGTTGACGGCCATGGTCTCGAGCGCGTCGATCTGCTCGGACGCGCGCATGTTGCCGAGCTCCGCGGCCATGCCCGACCCCGCGCGCGCGGCGACCATGATGGCCGTGAGCACGGGCGCCATCTCGCGCGAGAGGGTGAGCGCCACCACGCCGCCGACCATGTTCTCGGCCCCGAAGCGCCTGAAGCCGTAGATGGTCTGCACCGCGAAGACCATGCCCGTGAAGAGCCCCACGAGGCCCACGAGGAAGATCGACTGCACCCCCACGAACTCGAGCTGGGTGATCACCACGGCGCCGCGGTAGGGCGGTCGCACGGCCCAGGTCATCGCGCGGAACGCGAGGTCGCCGAGCGTGCCCACCTCCTCGACGAAGTGCTTCGCCGGGTCGAGCGCGCGCACCCACAGGGGGCGTGGCGGGGCCTCGTCGCTCACGGTTCGCCCGCGGCGTTCACGTAGAGCCTCGGCACGCGGCGCGAGACGGCCGTGAGCACCTCGTAGGGGATGGTGCCCACGCGCGCGGCGATCTCCTCGGCGCGGATCGTGTCGAAGCCCGCGGGGCCCTTCTGCGCGCCGAGCAGCACCACCTCGTCGCCCACCGACACGCCGTGGCGCCGCGCGACGTCCGTCACGTCGACGGTGCAGAGGTCCATCGAGACGTTGCCCACCACGGGCGCGCGCGCGCCGCGCACGAGCACCTCGGCCTCGCTCGAGAGACGCCGGAAGAACCCGTCGGCGTACCCGATGGGGATGGTCGCGATGGTCGACCTGCGCGGCGCGCGCCAGCGCCCCCCGTACCCGACGGGCGCGCCGGGCTCGACCTCGCGCAGCGCGATCACCTCGGTGCGCAGGCGCATCGCGGGCAGAAGGCCCGGCGCCGTGTTGGGGAACGGGGCCACGCCGTAGAGCGCGATGCCCACGCGGACGAGGTCGAGCCGCGACGCCTCGACGCGGAACGCCGCCGCGCTCGCCGCCGCGTGCGCCACGGGCGGATCGATGCCGTGGGCGCGCAGCGCGGCGCGCGCCGCTTCGAAGCGACGGAGCTGCTCGTACGTGAACGAGTCGTCGTCGCAGTCGGCGTTGGCGAAGTGGGTCATCACCCCCGCGACCCGCACGTGGCGCGCGCCCGCGAGCTTCGCCGCCACGCGGCCGAGCGCGGCGGGCGTCACGCCGAGGCGGGCCATGCCCGTGTCGACCTTGAGGTGCACGTCGACCGGCGCGCCGCCGCGCCACGCGAGCACCAGGTCGACCACGCTCTCGTCGTAGAGCACCGGCGTGAGGCCCGCGCGCACGGCCTCGCCCATGCCGTCGCCGTAGAGGCCCGACATCACCAGCACGGGCGCGTCGACGCCCGCGTCGCGCAGCGCGATGCCCTCTTCGACCAGGGCCACGCACAGCCCCTCGACGCCGCCCGAGGCCATCGCGCGCGCGACGGCCCTCGCGCCGTGGCCGTAGCCGTCGGCCTTCACCACGCCGTAGAGCGCGGGCGGCCGCGCGGCCCCTTCGCCCACCACCTCGCGCACCACGCGGGCGTTGTGCGCGACGGCGCCGAGGTCGATCTCGGCGCGCGTCGGTCGCACGTCTGCGGCGGAGGCTTCACGCACGGCAGTGGTGCTCTAGCGACCGTGTCGACGGGCTGTCAAGCGAAGGGGCGCTCGCCGCGATGCGCGTCAATCGATGTCGCCCGCGCGCAGCACCGCGCCCGCCGGCACGTTGGCGCGGCCCACGTCGGTCCAGCGCGTGGGGGGCGCCTGCTCGTCGACGCCGCGGCGCTGTACGACGATCGAGGGCCCGCGCTGGAGCACCTGGAACTCGTCGCCCGCGCCGGCCCACCAGCAACGGAGCTTTGCCACCACCGCGCCCGCGCCGGGCTCGAGCGAGCACGTGCCGGTGAGCTCGCCGAGGTTGACCGTGGGCTCGAACGCGACGCCCAGGCCCTCGACGTGCAGCGTGTAGCGGGCGCGCGGCGCGTCGCTGCCCGCGTCGGCGGGATCGCTCGGCGGGAGCTCCTCGTACCGCACCGAGACGGCGTTGCGCAGGTCGGCCTGCGGGGTGACGCGCGTCATCGCCTCGAGGCCCGGCGCGAGGTCGAGGCAGGGGCGCGGCCCGTCGCCCGTGCGCGCGGGCGGGCACTCGCGCCGCAGCGCCGCCGCGATCTGCGCCGGGGGCACGCGCCAGAGCATCGCGCACGCGACGTTCTTCGCGGCCTCCGCGGCGCTGGCGCCGAAGTAGGTGGCCGGGGGCGCGGGGCAGAGCGTGCGGTCGTGCCGCAGCGCCGCGCCCGACGACGTGAGGAACACACCCCCCGGACGCGACACGGCCGCGAGGCCGGGGCCCCGGAGCGTGTCGTCGACGCCCGCGGCGTTGTTATACGTCGCGACCAGGCCCGCGTGGGTGACGAGGTCGGGCCGCCCGTCGTTGTCGAAATCGCCCGTGCCCACGGGGTGCAGGCCCATCGCGGGCTCGAAGGGCTGCACGCGCGACGCGGTGGCCTTCCACACGAGCGCGTACGTGGCCTCGCTGCGCTCGGAGACGCTGCGCGAGAGGGGCACGATCACCTCGGCGACGTGGTCGCCGTCGTAGTCGAAGAGCGTCCACGCGCCCATGCGCGTCGCGGTGGTCTCGTCGTCGGCCCAGTTGGTCTCGCCGGGGCGCAGGGTGAAGGTCTCGCCGTCGTCGACGAGCGAGGGATAGGCCTCCGAGCGCGCGCCCGCGTCGGCCATCCACACCAGCTTGAAGCGCCCCTCGGGGTGGTCGCGCGGCGCGTCGCCCGAGGGCGGATCGAGCAGCGTGGCCCACACACCGCCCTCGGTGGCCTCGCAGTGGTTGAAGCTCGCGATGCGCCGCCAGCGGGCCTCGTCGGTGACGCCCGCGGCGTGGCGCTTCCACGCGTCGAGCGCGCGGGCGCCCTCGGCCACCAGCGCCTCGCGCGGCGTCGCGGGCGCGCGGGCGGCGTCTTCGACGGCGCGGGGCGCGTCGGGGCTCGGGGCGCGCGAGGCCCCGCGGCAGGCGGTGACGAGAGCGAGGGCGACGATGGCAGGGCGGCGCATGCGCGCCTGTGTATCACAGCGGGTATCGCGCCGAGCAGGCCCCGACGGGGCCGCTCGAGGGGAGCGATGCCGAGTGCGCCCAGCCGCTGCGGGTGCACTGGTACCAGATGCGGTCGAAGCGGCTCTGCACGCAGACGCCCACGCGCTCGTCGCGCTGGCGCGTGGAGCTGAAGCACGTGTCGCCGGTCTCGGGCCGCGACGGAGGCGGCGAGGAGTTGAGGGGGTAGCTCGCGACGCAGGCGCCGTGGTTGCCGCGACCCGAGCGCCACAGGCCGTCGACGCACTGGTACCAGCCGGGGTCGAAGCGGCTCTCGACGCAGGTGCGCTCGGGCACGTTGCGGCCGAGGGTGCTCGACCAGCAGTTGCTGCTGCCGCCGCCGCCCGACACGGGGCCCTGCGAGCCCATGGGGCGCTCCCAGTGCCACGGCTCGCCGGGCACCGTGCGGCGGAAGCCGTAGCGCGAGGCGTTGTTGGCGAGCCAGCTCGCCACGCCCGACGCGCTGGAGTTCAGGTCGAGCGCGAGGCCGCTCTGGTGGTTCGAGTAGCCCGGCCGCGCCGCGAGGTTGCCGTTGTTGCAGCTGTGCGTGACGTAGCAGTGGTAGAGGTAGCGCTGCTGCTCCATCGTGCGCCAGCCGCTCACGATGGCGAGGTGCACGCCCGCGCGCGCCGCGGCGGCCTTCATCTGCCGGTACGCCTCGGCGGTGCGGTACTCGACGAGCTTGCCGTCGACCTCGGTCACGCAGATGCGCATCGGGCGCCCGCCCGAGTAGCCCGTCGCGGGGCGGCACGCGGTGGTCGCGTCGACGTGCACGTCGGTGTCGTCGGCGCCGTCGGTCACGACGTTGGTGTCGAGCCGCGGCGCGAGGCCCTCGATCGGGCCGTCGACGTCGGGCGAGGGCATCTCGGTGTGGTCCTCGGAGGCCAGCGGGTCGAGCGAGCCCTCGTACTGCTCACGCTCGGTGATGGGCTGGTCGGGGATCTCGTTCTGGCCCGCGCCCTCGGCCGGGATCATCGGGTCGGCGTCGGGCGCGCACGCCCCCAGGAGCATCGCGAAGACGACGAGGCCGGAGCGGGAGAACGTCATGCACGGGGACAGTGCAGCCCTCGGGCCAGGGGCGCGAGCTCACGCGCGCCCATGGAACACCGGGGTTTGCGAGGAGCTCCGTCAGGGAGTGAGCGCGTGACGCGGTGCGTGCGGGAGGGGAGTGACCACCGAGAGGGTGTCCAGGGGACAGGGCCGTGACCAGTGGGTCAGCCCTTCGTGGGGGCGGGGAGGCCGAGGCGGGCCATGACGAGCTTCATGTCGGCCCAGGTGTCGGCCTTCGCTTCGGGGGTTCGCAGCAGGTACGCGGGGTGCCACGTGGGCAGCACGGGGATGCCTTCGTAGCTCTTCCAATGGCCGCGGAGCCTCGTCATCGACTCCTTCGTGTCGAGCAGGAAGCTCACCGCGGTGCGCCCGAGCGCGACGATCACCTCGGGCCGCACGAGCTCGAGCTGCCGCACGAGGAAGGGCGAGCACGCGTGCATCTCGTCGGGCTCGGGCGTGCGGTTGTTGGGCGGCCTGCATTTGACCGCGTTGCACACGTAGACGTCGTCGGGGCGCAGGCCCATCGCGCCGATGATCCTGTCGAGGAGCTGCCCCGCGGGGCCGACGAAGGGCAGGCCCTGGCGGTCCTCCTGCTCGCCGGGGCCCTCGCCGATGAAGCACAGCCGCGCGAAGGGGTTGCCGCGCGCGAACACCGTCTGCGTGCGCTTCGCCGCGAGCCGGCACGCGCTGCACGCGCGCACCTCGTCTTGGATCACCTGCAGCGCCGTCACGCGCGCCGGGCCTTCGAGCGGCGGCCCCTTCTCGCGCGGCGCTGCGGGCTGCGCGACGGGCTCACCGAAGAGCGTGCGAACCACCGGCGCGGGCGGCGGGTGGCCGAAGGTCGCCGCGGGCTGCGTGATCGCGGGCTGCGTGATCGCGGGCTGAGTGATCACGGGCTGCGCGGGCGGTGCGACCGCGGGCTGCGCGGGCGTCACGGGGGGGGCCTCGGGGCGCGCCGCGGGGAGCGCGCCCGCGTGAGGGAGCTCCAGCGCGCCGAGCTCCCGTTGCCATGCGACGTGAGCGAGGAGCGCGCGCGTCAGGTCGGCGAAGTCGTCGCGGGGCGAGTCGGACATCGGTCGTTTCCTACCACCCGGCGGGCGCGATGGGCCACTCTTGCGCGTCGCCCCTTCGGGGGCGATCTCTTCGCCGTGACCATGAGACTCTCCCGCCGCTCGGCGCTCGTCGCGCTCTCGCTCATGGCGTGCCGCGCGCCGCAGGGAGAGCGCGCGCGCGACCCCGGCGTGGAGCGCGACTGGCGCCTCGCGGGCGTGACCTTGCACACCGTCGCCCTCGGCGCGCGCGGCCGCCCCGTGCGCTACGCGCTGCACGGCGGACCGGGCCTCGACCACACGTACCTGCGCCCGTGGCTCGACGTGCTCTCGCGCGACGCGACGCTGGTGTACGTCGACCTCCGCGGGCACGGCCGCTCGTCGTCGCCGCCCGACGCCG
>JBDHVF010000201.1:0-10742 GCA_039809605.1 Polyangiales bacterium
GGGCTGCGAGGGCGGCGCGACGGGCGGCGGGCGGCGGCGCGCGGCGGCGGCGACGAGGGCGATCACGAGGTGGCGGGGTGTCATGCGGTCGTGCTCCTGCGGGCGCGGAGCATAGAACGCCTCGCGCCGGCGCTTCGACCCTTCCGCGCGCCGCGCGAACGGCCTTGACGTGCGGTGCGCGCGCGGAACACTCACCCCCGAGCGGCGGCGCGTCGCCCCCGCGACCGTTGCCATCGCGCGAGAGGCGCCCATCAGCCCATGTCTCACGGTGACACCGACGCCGAGTACGCGATCCTCCGCCGCGTGGCCGACGCCATCCCGGCGATGCTCGCCTACTGGGACTCGTCGCAGCGCTGCCGCTTCGCCAACCGCGCGTACGAGCGGTGGTTCGGGGTCACGCCCGAGTCGCTGATCGGCAGGCACATCCGCGAGCTCCTGGGGCCGCTCTACGCGCTCAACCTGCCGTACATCGAGGGCGCGCTGCGCGGCGAGGCCCAGGAGTTCGAGCGCGAGATCCCCGACCCCGCGGGTGGTCCCCCGAGGCACAGCCAGGCGAACTACATCCCCGACGTGGTCGACGGCGTCGTGCGGGGCTTCTGCGTGCTCGTGAGCGACGTCTCGGCCCTCAAGCGCGCCGAGCAGGCGCACCGGGCCTCGGAGGCGAAGTTCTCGGGCATCGTGTCGCTCGCGGCCGACGCGATCATCAGCGTCGATCGAGACCAGCGCATCACGATCTTCAACCGGGGCGCCGAGAAGATCTTCGGCTACTCGAAGGCCGAGGCCCTGGGCGCCTCGCTCGACATGCTGATCCCGGAGCGAATGCGCGAGCAGCACCGGGCGATGGTCGACGCCTTCGCGGCGAGCGAGACGTCCGCGGGGCCGATGGGCGAGCGCGCCACGGCCATCACGGGCGTGCGCAGGAGCGGCGAGGAGTTCCCCGCCGAGGGCACGATCTCGAAGCTCGAGGTCGGCGGCGAGCTGCTGCTCACGGTCGCGCTGCGAGACATCACCGAGCGCAGGCGCTTCGAGGCCGAGCAGCGGCTCCTCGCCGAGGCGGGCGTCGCGCTGGCCTCGTCGCTCGACTACGAGCAGACGCTCGAGAGCATCGCCAGGCTCGTCGTGCGCCACGGCGCCGACCTGTGCGTCATCGACATGCTCGAGCCCGACGAGCGCATGCGGCGGCTGACGGTGGCGCACGCCGACCCCGCGATGGCCCCGGTGTGCGAGCGCCTCGCGGCGCTCTCCCTCGAGCGGCGCCACACGCTCGCCTCGTCGGCGATCGAGACGAAGCGGCCTCAGCGCATCGACGACATGGGCCCCGAGCTCTGGGCCGCGGTGGCCCAGGACGCCGAGCACCTCGCGATCCTGCGCGAGCTGAACCTCCGGTCGGCGATCGTGGTGCCGCTGCTCTCGCACGGCGAGGTGCTGGGGGCGTTCGTCTCGGCGTCGCGGCGCCCGGGCCGCTACGACGCGCACGACGTCGACTTCGCGACCGAGCTCGCGCGCCGCGCGGCGAGCGCCATCGAGAACGCGAGGCTCTACGAGTCGGCGCGGCGGGCGACGCAGGCCCGCGACGAGGTGCTCGGCGTCGTCGCCCACGACGTGAGGGCCCCGCTCAGCACCGTGCACCTCGCCGCGACGCTGCTCGACCGCCAGATCGCGCGCGACGGCGCGACGGGCGACCGAAGGAGCGTCCAGAACATCCTCCGCTCGGTCGACCGCGCGAGCCGGCTCATCCAGGACCTGCTCGACGTGGCGCGCATCGAGGGCGGCGCGCTGTCGGTGTCGCGCGGCGCGATCGACGCGGGGCCGCTCGTGGCCGACGTGGTCGAGGCGGGGCGCCTCCTCGCCGCCGACGCGTCGGTCGAGCTGCGGCTCGACGCGAGCGCCGGGCTCCCCGCGGTGTGGGGCGACCGCGACCGGCTGCTGCAGGTGTTCGAAAACCTCATCGGCAACGCGGTGCGGTTCACGCCGCCCGGCGGGCGCGTCACCGTCGGGGCCGTCGCCGCCACGGGCGAGGTGCGCTTCCGCGTCGCCGACACGGGCGCGGGCATCGCCGCCGAGGACCTCCCGCGCGTGTTCGACCGCTTCTGGCAGGCGGGGCGGGCGAAGCGCCAGGGCGCGGGCCTGGGGCTCGCGATCTGCAAGGGCATCGTCGAGGCCCACGGGGGCCGCATCTGGGTCGAGAGCGAGCCGGGCCGCGGCGCGACGTTCTACTTCACCGTCCCGCGCGCGCCGCCGTGACTCGCGCGCTCACGCGTCGTCGTCGTCGCTCGCGGCCCTCTTCGCCGCCTTGCCCGCGCGCTTCGGCCTCGCGACCTTCGCGGTGAGCGCCTTGAACTCCGCGTCGTCCGCGAGGCCCACGAAGTCCTCCTCGCTCGCGGCGCGGCGGCGCGCGTCGTTGCCCGCGTAGCCCTCGGCGATGACCTCGCGCAGCGCCGCGAGCGCCTCGTCGCGCCGCCGCAGCCGGGTGAGCGTGGCCGCGCGCCAGAAGCGCAGCTCGTCGCGCTCGTCGTCGTCGGTCTCGGCCGCGATGCGCGCCTCGTACCCCGCGAGGGCGCGCTCGTAGCAGGGCCTCGCGTCGGCGTCGCGGGCCATGCGCTGGAGCACACGGCCGAGCCCGTGCCACGCCATCGCGTGGGCGGGCGCGAGCTCCACCGCGCGGCGGTACCAGCGCTCGGCGGCCGGGTCGTCGACGTCCTCCCACGCCGCGACGCCGCGGTTGTAGCAGTCGTCGGGGTCGGTGTTGCGCGCCGGGTCGGCGAGCACCTCGGGGGCCGTGATCGCGGGCAGCTCGGGGAAGCGCGCGGCGTCTCCCGGCGCCGCGCGGAGCGCGTCGATCGCCTCGGAGACGCCCTCGACGCGGTACGCGCGCTCGTCGGCGAAGAGGTAGACCCCGTCGGGCAGCAGCTCGATCGACGCGTAGCCTCCCGTGGCGACGCAGGCCTCGCCCGCGACGCGCAGGGCGCCGCCGACGGGCGTCACGACCCTCACCACCGTGGCCTCGTCGCTGTTGCAGCTCACGATGCCGCGGCGGTCGGGCGTGAGCACGCACTCGTCGGCCCACTCGTGGTGGCGCCCGCTCGCGGCCTCCGCGGGCGGGTACACCGACGCGCCGCGCGAGTGCGTGACGAAGAGCGAGCCGTCGGCGAGCCAGAGCGCGCCGTTGACCGAGTCGCGCGCGAGGTCCGTCCACACGACGCGCCCCGCGGGCTGGTCGAGGGGCGCGGCCATGAGGGTGCGGTAGTCCTTGGAGACCATGAGGAGCTCGCGGCGCTCGGGCGACCACGCGCGCACGTCGTAGAAGCAGTCGGGGACGATCGCGGTGGGCACGGGCTCGCCGTCGAGGATCACCGCCACCGTCGCCGCCTTGCTCTTCTTCGTGGCGCGCGTCTTCACGATCCACGTGCCGTCGCGGAGGAACTCGTGGTCGTCGTAGCGCTCCGCGTACGCCTCGCCCTCGGCGTCGCGCTTCTGCTCGGCCTCTTCGCGGTCGACCTCGACGAGCCGGAGCTGCACGCCGCGCGGCTCGGGCAGCGCCACGGGCTCGGCCTCGGAGGGCTCGTCGTCGCCCTCGTCCTCGTCGCCCTCGTCCTCGTCGCCCGCGGGCGCCTCGCCTTCGTCGAACGCCTCCTCGGCGTCGGCCGCGGGGGCGGCCTTCGGCGCCGTCGCGCCGGCGCGTGCGCTCGCGCGCGCGGCTTCGAAGCTCGCGTCGACGGCGGCCTTCGAGCGCTTGCGCGAGCGCTTCGCGTGGGTGACCACGTCCGCGGGCCACGGGGGCGCCGCGGTGGCGACCGGGGAGCGCGCGACGGTCCACGCCTCCCACGCGCTGTCGCTGCTCACGTCGATGGCCTGGGCGTAGACCGCCTCGGCGAGGGGCGCGGCCTCGTGTGCTGCGCGCAGCATCGACTGCACGGCGGCGAAGAGCGCGCGCATCGTGTCGCGCGAGCGGTCGCCGGGGCGCACCTGCACGACGGCCCACTCGTCGCTCCAGAGCCACGGGAGCGCGAGGTCGGCGCCGAGCCCCCGGCCGTGCTCGCGGGCGGCGCGCTCCCACGCGGCCGCGAGCGAGGCGCGCTCGGCGGGCGAGGGCGCGCGCTCGAAGCGCAGGAGCCACGCGTGCACGGGCTCGTCGAACCAGTCATCGGGGCAGGGGCCGTGGAACAGGAAGGGGAAGGCCGCGTCGGACATGCGCGGGACGATACCGTCGTTTGCGCCCGGTCGCGTCACTGCTCCGCGCAGGCCCGCGCCTCGCGGTCGCAGACCCACGCGCGCGCGTGGAGGCCGTACTCGCCCTCGTCGCCGAAGCGCCCGACGACCTCGAGCACGAGGTGCCGCCCGTCGGGGATCGGGTACATCGTCACGGAGGGGTCTTCGACGGCGCGGTCCTCGAGCAGCGTGACGTCGAGCGGGCGCGCGCCCGCGCCCCACCGCAGCGTCACCCGGTCGGTGTAGCGCGGGGCCGCGTTCTCGCCGCCCGCGAAGGTCGTTCGCCGCTGCCACCGCGCCGTCGCGCCGGGCGCCCACTCGGCCTCCGCGCCCGTTGGGAGCGCCCTGCGCAGCGCGGCGAGCGGGACGTAGCCTTCGCGCGCGAGCCGGGCGCGCAGTGCGGCGAGCGCTGCGGGTGGCGGCGCGTCGTTCGAGTCGCCCTCGCCGAGCGGGGTCACCGCGTCGCGCGGGTCCGACGAGAAGCGCACGACGAGGTGCAGCTCGCTGAGCGTCTCGCCGGGACGCTCGACGGCGCACGCGGCCGACGCGCGCGGCGGCGACCACGCGAAGCAGCCCACGGGCGGCGTGGCGCCCTCCGCGAGCACCGGCTCGGACGCGTCGGGCGAGGGGGCGACCGAGGCGTCGTCCGCGGCGCGCGCAGGGACGGGACCACCATCGATCGAGGGCGCGGCCGCGACGCGGCGCTCGGGGATCGCCGCGGGGACGCGCGCTCGCGGCGGGGTGGTCGCGCGGCGCTCGAGCGCCAGCGCGGCGAGCGTCGACGCGACGAGCGTGGGTGAACGGGTCATCGTTCGCGCTGCCTTCTCTCCGTCGATCGGTCTCTTCGAGGGGGCCGCGCTCGGGTCACGCATTCGACCAGAAGTGCCGCGCGCCGCGGGCCACGCGCTCGCGGGTGAGCGCGATGTCCGTCGCGCTGCCGGGCTCGGCGGCGACGGCGTCGATCGCGGCGAGGGCCTCGTCGCGCAGGGCCGGGTGGTGGTGCACGAGCCACGTGATGCCCTCGCCCGCGGCGCGCATCTGGTCGTAGACCGTGGCCCGCCGCGCGCCGTGCGAGAACATCACGGCGAGCGCGGGGAGCGCGCCCGGGCCCAGGTGCTTCGCGAGCGACTTGGCGATCATGTGCCCGGTGTTGTGGTCGTGCGCGCGCTCGTACGCGGGGAGCCTGTCGAGCGCGGCGCGCGCCATCGACGACGTCACGGGCTCGGCGCCCCACGCGTCGGCGACGGGGCCCTCGGGCCACGCCCCCGCGGCGATGGTCTCGAGCATCGCGCGCACGAAGAGCCGCTCGCCCACGTCGTCGAAGGGGAACGCCCTGGGGTTGGGCTCCGACGGGATTCCCATGCCGCCGTGGAACCGGTCGGCCACGAAGCTCGCGAGGTCCGTCGGGAGCCAGTCGTGGGCGCGCATCCACGCGAGCAGCGCGCGCACCTCGCCCACAGGCGCCGTGCGGGCGTGCGCGAGGTGGCCCCCCTCGCTCCCGAAGGAGCCCCAGTGGTAGCCGTGCGTGCCGAGCTTGTAGCGGCTCCAGAGCGAGAGGACGAGGCTCTGCGCGGCGTAGCCCGAGAGGTCGCCGGGCAGCGGCGGGAGCCACGACGCGAGCGTCACGCGAGGGGCGCTCGGGTGCTTCTCGAACGCGAGGAGCTGCGCCTCGACGTGCAGGGCGCGCAGCGACTCGTTGAGGGCGGCGAAGCGCTCGACGAGCAGCCGACGGAAGGGCCCGGCGCCCGCGTCGAGGCCCCGCGCGTGAGAGGCGTTGCGCGCGAGGTCGACGGCGAACTCCCCGTGCCAGGGCACGAACCACCGCGACGCCCCGCGCAGCGCGAGCGTCCCCGGCAGGCGCGTCGGCGGGGGCGGCACCCCTCGCGGAAACGCCGCGGCCTCGGGCGCATCGGCGGGGTGCGCGTTCCACGCCGAGACGTCGTAGGACTGCTCGGCGCCCGTCGAGAGCGTGCGCGCGACGACGGTGCCGCTCGCGGGCTGCGTGAGGATCACGTCTCCGTCGATCGCGGGCGCCGCGAGGCTCGCGAGCTCCATCGCGCGGGTGGCGCCGTCGCGCGCGACGACGCACGCGCGCGCCAGGTCGGCGCTCGCGTCGCGCACGAACACCCAGACGGTCTCTCCCTCGATGGCGAAGGTGACCTCGGCCGAGGGGTGCGTCTCGAGGGGCATCGACCACCACACCTCGTCGCCAGCTCCGTCGGCGCCCACGCGGCCCGCGTACACGGCGAGGTGGGTGCGCACCACGAAGCGCCCGTCGGGCAGCGCGTGCAGGCCTGTGCCCCGCGCGTCCGAGGGCGCCTGCGGGCCGACGGTCTGCGCCGGGAGCTCTCGCGCTCGCTTCGAGGCCAGATCGACGGCGCGGTCGTCGCGCAGCGCGCCGCCCTCGAGCGACTGCACGCGCAGCTCCTCGCCGCTCGCCCACGTGAGCACCCGATCGCCCGCCGCGGTGGTGACGAGCGCGCGCTCGTAGAACTCGCCGCCGAGCTTGTCGCGCAGGCCCAGCGCGGGCAGGCCCACGGTGGCGAGCGCGCGGCCGCCGTGCGCGCCCGTGTGCACGCGCCCGAGCACGAGCGCGAGGGTGCCCGAGGCGTTGACCGAGAGGGCGCCGCGCGCCTCGCTGACCTTCGCCGTGTGCTTGACCTTCACGGTCTTGCCGGGGGTGACGCGCGTGAGGCCGAACACGTCGGCGTAGAGGAGGGAGGCCCCGTCGGGGGTGAAGATCGCGTGGGTCATCGGCGGCGCGCACTCTACCAAACGTCGCGCGGACGGGAGGGGCCGTCTGCGCTACCTCGCGAGGCGCGCGGCGAGGTCGAGCGCGTTGCCCGTGGCGTGGCCGAGCGCGGTGTTGTCGAACACGCACCACGTCGGCGCGTCTGCGGCCCGAAGCTCGCTCGCGAGCGCGTCGAGCGCGGCGTCGTCGTAGTTCGAGTAGTACGTCTGCGGCGCGCCGTGGAGGCGACGGTAGGCGAGCCCGCGCCACCCGCCGGGCCGAGACGCGAGGGGCGACCCCGCGGGCGGATCGGCCGCCACGCGCGCGACGCGGGCGCCCGCGAGCAGGGCGTCGGCCTCGGGGGTGAACCACGTGGCGTGGCGCGGCTCGCACGCGACCTCGCCGTCGAAGCGCGCGCGCAGCGATTCGAAGAAGCCAGGGGCCACACGGGGGTCGAACGCGAGGCTCGGCGGGAGCTGCACCAGCAGCGGCCCGAGCCGGTCGCCGAGCGAGGTGGCCTCGCGGAGGAAGCGCTCCAGCGGCTCGTTTGCGTCGACGAGGCCGTGCACGTGCGTGACCTCGCGCGGGAGCTTGACCGCGAAGCGAAAGCCCGCGGGCGTCGACGCGGCCCAGCGCGCGTAGGTCTCGGGCCGGTGCGGGCGGTAGAACGACGAGTCGATCTCGACGGCCCCGAGGCGCATCGCATACCGAGAGAGGTGCGTGCCCTCGCGGGGGAAGCGGTCGGCGTGCTGCTTCGGGATCGACCATCCCGCGCACCCGATGTAGACGGCCGCGCGCATCACCCTCTGCGATGCTCCGTGGGGTCTCGCGGGCGCCAGCGCTTGAGCGCGCGGGCGCGTTCGACTACCAATGCGCTCCCCTCACGACCCCCACGAATCGAGGCTCTGCATGTGCGGTGTGATCGGTCTGATCGTCGAGCGCTCTCGCAAGGACCTTGGGCGCGTCGCCGCCGAGCTCCTGAAGACCCTGGAGTACCGCGGCTACGACTCCACGGGCGCGCTCTTTCAGGGCGACGCGGTCGAACCCCTCACGCTGCTCAAGGGCGTGGGGGCGCCGTCGGCGATGGTGCACGAGCTCGGCATCGTGGAGCAGCAGGGCCGGATCTTCTGCGGCCAGGTGCGCTGGGCCACCTTCGGCGCGGTGACGCAGGCCAACTCGCAGCCCCACCTCGTGCGCTGCAAGCTCACGATGTACGGCGCGCACAACGGCAACGTGACCAACTGCGACGAGCTCAAGGCGTGGCTCACCGCCGAGGGCCACGACGTGCTCTCCGACAACGACGGCGAGATGGTGGTGCACACCATCGAGCACCACTTCGCCCTCGCGCTCGAGCGCGAGCCCGCCGACGCGCGCCTCGACCACGAGACGCGCCGCCGCTGCATGCGCGCCGCGATCACCCGCGCGAGCGCGCGCCTCGAGGGGAGCTTCGCGGCCGTCGTGGTCGACCCCGTGTCGCAGCGGGCGTGGGCCATCAAGTCGGGGTCGAGCCTGTACTTCGGCTTCGGCCACGACGAGGCGGGCGGCCGCTTCTGCATCGCGTCGAGCGACCTGTCGTCGGTGCTCAAGCTCACGCGCGTGCTCGTGCCGCTGCGCGAGGGCGAGTTCGTCGAGTACACCGCCGAGGGCTACGAGATCGTCGCGACGCGCGACGGCCGCCGCGTCGAGCGCGACCCGGTGCGCAGCAGGCTGCGCGCGAAGGACGCCGCCCTCGTCGCCCCCTTCGCGTACTTCATGGAGCAGGAGATCGCCGCGCAGGAGGCCACGAGCCGCGCCGTGATCACGATGTTCCAGGGCGGCAGCGAGGCGCTGAAGGCCCTGCGCCCCGCGCTCGACGGCGCCGGCGCGGCGGGCGCGGCCTCGCGGCTCGACGCGCTCCTCGGGCTCTACGACGACGGAGACATCCGCCGGGCCTTTCACGCCGCGGTCGACGCCGCGCCCTTCGCCGAGCTCCTCGCGCGCGTGCCCGAGGACTTCCGCCGCGCCACCGACGCGCTCGCCGCGGGGCACCTCGCGGAGCTGCTCTCGTCGTCGGAGCGGGGCTTTCTCGCCGACCTCGTGCCCATGGCCCGCGGCGCGGGCGACCGCCTCGCGGTGCGGGTGCTCGACGCCCTGCTCGAGCGCGCCGAGGTCGACGAGTTCGCGCAGTCGGTCGACCGCTTCCTCTCGCTGGCGACCGAGTGCCTCGCGCGCGCGGGGAGGATCTACGTCGTCTGCTGCGGGTCGTCGTTCCACGCGGCCAAGGCCGCGACGCTGTTCTTCAACGACGTGGCGTGCGCCGAGCTCATCCCCATCCTGCCGGGCGAGTTCCGCGGGCAATACTCACAGTCGCTGCGCGACGGGGACCTCTTCGTCGCCGTGAGCCAGAGCGGCGAGACCAAGGACCTCATCGACGTGCTGAACCAGGTGATCGCGTCGGGGCGCGACATCCGCCGCGTCGCGCTGGTGAACAACGTCAACTCCACGCTCGCGCAGGAGAAGAGCGACGTGGTGATCCCCCTGCGCTGCGGCCCCGAGGTGGCCGTGCCCGCGACCAAGAGCTTCATGAACCAGATGACCGTGCTCTACTGCCTGGCCCTGCGCCTCGCGGCGCGGCGCCTGCCGTCGCTGCCCGACGGAGACCCCCGGAGGCAGAGGCTCCTCGACGAGCTCGCGCGCCGCGAGGCCCGCCTGCCGTCGCTGCCCGTGCTCGTGCGCGAGACCATCTCCGCGACGCAGGCCGAGGTCGAGCGGGCGGCGCAGATGCTCTACCTCGTGCCGAGCGCGCACATCCTCGCGACGCGCGTCACGGCCGTGGCGCGCGAGGGCGCGCTCAAGATCCGCGAGGTGGTGCTCAACCACACCGAGGGCTTCGAAGGCTCGGAGTTCAAGCACGGCCCCAACACCATCCTCGGCTTCAACACAGTGTTCGGCGCCGCGAACCTCGGCGCCCTGCTCACCGCGCTCGGCCGCGCGCTCGACGCGCTCCTCGCGCGCGCCGCGGAGGCGGGGGCCTCGCCCGAGTCGGCGCGGCGGCTCGCGAAGGCCGCCAGCGAGGCGCTGTTCGAGCCCTCGGCCCCGGCGCTCACCCTCACGCCCGCCGAGCGCGAGGTCTTCGACGCGGCGGTCGACCGCGGCGCCCTCGTGGCGTCGCTCTACGCCGACTACCCCCTCATCTACGTGACGGGCCCCGAGGAGCGCGACGTGAACCTCACGGTCTCGGCCATCAACACCCACAAGATCCGCGGCGCGAGCACGGTGATCGTCGCCGAGGAGAGCGCCGCGCTGCGCCTCGCCGCGAGCAAGGCGCCCGCCGACAACCCCCGCTACGCGTGGGCGTACATCGCGCTGCCGCGCACCGACGACACGCTCATGACGGTGTTCTCGAGCACCGTGGTGCTCCAGCGCCTCGCGCTCGAGATGAGCGTGCTCAAGAAGCAGCACCTCGACCGCCTGGGCATCAAAGACCACGGCGTGCACCCCGACGTGCCCAAGAACGTGAGCAAGTCGATCACGGTCGACTGATCGCCGGTCGCTTCAGAACGTCACGCCCACGCTCGCGCCGCCGGTGTTCTGGCCGAGCACCGGCGTCACCGTCACGCGCGACGTGGCGGTGCGCGCGGGGCCGCTCGCGTCGAGCGCGAGGAGCGCCGCGCCGGCCCCGGCCAGCGCCAGCCCGCCGAGCCCGAAGGCCCACGCGAGCGCCTGCGCCCTGCCGTGCGAGGCGCAGAGGTCGTGCACGCGCGCGGCGTTGGCGTCGGTGGCGGCGTCGACGGCCGAGCGCGTGCAGACCTCGTCGACCGGG
>JBDHVF010000202.1:0-10725 GCA_039809605.1 Polyangiales bacterium
CTGACACGCCGCGGGCGCCGACGCGTCGGCCGCCGTGCTCGCGCCCGACGCGAGGATCAGTTCGAACGCCTCGAGCGAGCCGCGCTCGGCCGCGCGCACGAGCGAGCCCGCCTTGTCGAACGCCGCCGCCGCGCCGGGCTCCTTCGCCGCCTCGGCGAGCGCTTCGAGGTCCACCGTGGCCGCGCCGCTCTCGTCTTCGCTGAAGATCTTCTTGATGCGCTGCGCGAGACTGCCCTTCTTCTTCGGTGCCATCGAGTCCTCTCCGTGCCGTCGCGAGGGGTGAGCGGGGGTCGTGAAGACCACACGCCTCCGGCGGCGGCGGCACTCTACGCACCGCGCACGCTCGCGCTACTTCGTGCAGGACATTTCATGGCAGCGGCGCGGCGTCAGAACCACGCGGTGACGCCCGCGAGCAGGGTGTCTTGCGAGCCCGCGTTGGGCAGGTCGTCGCCGGTCATGCGGTCGTGCTGCACGGCGCCGCGAAAGAAGAGGTGGCCGTCGGCCATGTCGTGGCGGTACTCGACGCGGAGCGAGAAGTGGGCGTGGGGCCGGAGCTCGACGGTGAAGGTGCCGTCGCCGACGGTGCCGACGTCGCCGAGGTCGAAGAGGCTCTGGCTGCCGTCGGGCACCCACTCGTGCACGAAGTCGAGGCGCGCGGCGGCGAAGAGCCAGTCGAAGATGCGAAGGCGCGCGTAGGCCGCGGCGCCCGCCCACGCGCTGGTGCCGAGGCGGTTGGGCTCGACGCCCGCGAACACGTGCCACCGCGTCTGGAGCCGCGGGGTGACCTGGTACTCGCCGTAGTGGTCGAAGGTGTGGCGCACCCACGGCCCCTCGGGCGCGTCGCGGTCGCGCTCGACGCCGAACATGTACTGAAAGCTCAGAAAGAGCTGGTCGCCCGAGGTGTACTCGGCTTGCAAGAGCACGCTCTTGAAGCCGTTGTTGTCGTCGATCACGCGGTCCCAGCCCGAGTACAGGCCCGCGCGCACCGTGAGGTTTTCGTTGAACTCCCAGCTCGCGCGCACGCCCGTCATCTGGAAGGGCGCGATGTAGAAGAGGTTCGACGGCGACCAGTTCCAGTTCTTGTAGATCTCGACGTACTCGACGCCGAAGGGGGCCACGAAGAGCCCGGCCTCGAGCGCGAGGGGCGTGCGCCCGAGGAGCCGGGGCGTCCACCCGAAGGTCACCTCCTGGAGCACGCGCCAGAGGAGCTCCTGCTGCGCGCGCGCGAGGGTGGGCGCGGGGTAGTACGCGTCGGCGGCGATGGCGCCGAACTGCGTGATGACGTGCCCCTGCACGCTCTCGATCTTCCACCCGAGGTTGAACGCGAGGTTGTTGAACCCGATGTGGTCGTGCTGCAGGTCGTAGATGCGATACGCGTTGATGCCGTTCGACGGCGCGTTGAAGTTGTACGCGTAGTAGAGCTCGGCCCAGCCGTTGAAGGTCAGCTCGGGCCGGTCGCTGTGCGTCTCGGGGTTCGGCTGCGGCGCCTGCGGAGGCTCTCGCGCCATCGGCTGATCGGGCCGCTCGGGCAGCGTCACGTGCACGGGCGCCTCGGGCTGCGCGGGCGCGGGCTGCGTGGCCTCGGGCTGCGTGGGCGCGGGCGCCTCGGGCTGCGTGGGCGCGGGCTGCGTGACCTCGGGCTGCGTGACCTCGGGCTGCGTGACCTCGGGCTGCGTGACCTCGGGCTGCGCGGGCGCTTCGGGCTGCGTGGCGGGAGGCGTCTCGTCGGGCGCGGGTTGCGTGGCCGTCGGCGCGGCGGGCTCCTCGGGCGGCGCTTCGGGCTGCGCGGGCGCTTCGGATTGCACAGGCGCGGGTCGCACGAGCGGCCTCACGGGCGGTCGCACGGGCGGCCTCGCGAGCGGTCGCACGGGCGGCCTCACGGGCGGTCTCACGGGCGGTCGCACGGGCGGCCTCACGGGCGGCCGCGCGACGGGGCGCACCGACGGTCGAGGCTGGGCGTCGGCGGGCGTAGGCGCGAGGGCGGAGGCGAGCAGCGCAAGCGCGCCGAGGGAGAGGCGCTTCACCGCGGGGCGGTTCATCGCGGCGAGTGGATCACGAGGGGGCGAGCGGGAGGAACTTCGTGGCTCACCGCAGCGGCGCGCGGCGCCTCGGCGCGGGCAGCACCACGAGGTGCAGCTCGGCGTTCGGCCCGTACGACGCGTAGGCCGCGCGCTCCGTGGGGAGCGTGATCGACGCGAAGGCGCGCCGCACGCACCGCCGCGTCGTGCGCATCTCGCGCGGCTCGCGCCCGGCGACGAACACGTGCGACTGACGCACGCGCCCCCTCGCGTCGACCGACGCGAGCAGGTCGGCCCGCGCGCGCGGGCCCGTGAAGCACCCCTGGAGCAGCGGCGTGAGCGCGAGGCTCGTCACCGCGGGGTCTTCGCGCGCGGGCGCTTCGGTCGAAGGCGCGGCGGGCGCCACCGGACGCGCGGCGGCGTGGCCGAGGGCGGGCGCGGGGGTGAGCTCCCTCGCGTCGAGGTACGCGAGGTCGGCGCCGGCCTGCGCCGCGTCGCTCGAGGCGTCGCGCGCGATCGCCACGGCGCACGACAGCGCGCCGAGCAGCAGCGCCACGCCCACGGCCGCGCCGCGCCGGTGCGCGCGCGCCACCGCGGGGTGCACGCCGTCGGGGTCGAGCTGCGCGCGCAGCCACACGTTCTCGGTGTGCAGCCGGGCGTTCTCCCTGCGCAGCGCTTCGGCGCGCGACAGGGCGGCCTCGCGGTCGTCGCGGTAGGTCGGGCTCATGCCCCGAGCGTACAGCGCCCCTCGCGCGCGGCGGAAGGGGCGCCGCTACCCCTTCACGAGCGCGAGCGAGAGCAGCGCCCCGTACGCGAGGAGCATCTTCGCCGTGGCCGCCAGCGTGTCGTTGAGCACGCGCCCCTCGGCGCGCGCCAGCGTCGCGACGAGCCTCGCGCCGAAGGGCACGGTCGCGAGGGGCAGGAGCATCCAGGGCGAGCGCTCGACCGCCGCGAGCGCGAGGGGCACCCCCCACGCCACCGCCCACAGCCCCGCGTATTCGAGCGTGCCGAAGCGCCGCCCGAGGCGCACCACCAGGGTGCGCTTGCCGGCCTTCACGTCGGTCGCACGGTCGCGGACGTTGTTCACCACGAGCACCGCCGTCGCGAGCGCGCCCACGGGCACGGCCGCCACCCACGCGAGCGCGGGCAGCGCGCCCGTCGCGACGAAGACCGTGCCGCACACGGCCACCAGGCCGAAGAACACGAACACGAACACGTCGCCGAGGCCGTTGTACCCGAGGGGGTAGGGGCCTCCCGTGTAGGCGACGCCCGAGGCGATGGAGGCCGCGCCGATGGCGACGACGGGCCAGCCCGCGCTCGCCACGAGAGAGACCCCCGCGAGCGTCGCGAGGGCGAACGCGACGACCATCCCCGCGCGCACCTCGCGGGCCGTGAGCAGCCCCGCCTGCGTGACGCGCGTGGGGCCGAGGCGCTCGGCGGTGTCGGCCCCCTTCTCGGCGTCGAAGACGTCGTTCGCGAGGTTGGTGCCGACCTGAATGAGCATCGCGCCGACGAGGGCCGCCGCGAGCGCGCCCGCGCGCATCCCCGAAGGGCCCACCGCGCGGTACGCCACGGCCGCGCCCACCATCACGGGCACGACGGCGGCGGTGAGCGTCGCGGGGCGGCAGGCCATGAGCCACACCCGGGCGCGCGAGGTCACGGCCGACGCCCCGGCGTCGCGACGTAGAGGGTGACCACGCCGAAGGTGAAGGGCCGCACCGCGAGCACGTCGAGGCCGCTCTCGCGCATCACCTCGGCGAAGCGCTCGGGCGGCGGAAACGCCGCGATGGACTCGTGCAGGTAGCGGTACTCCTTCGCGCCCGAGAGCGCCGCGCCCACCCACGGCACCACCGTGTGGATGTGGAAGCGCGCCAGGGCCGAGAGCGCCCCGCGCCTCGGGTCGGCGAGCTCGAGGATCGCCACGCGCCCTCCGTCACGGGTGACGCGCGCCATCTCGCGCAGCGCCGCGGGCCGGTCGGGCACGTTGCGAATGCCGAAGGCCATGGTGATGCCGTCGAAGCTCTTGTCTTCGAAGGGCAGGCGCTCGGCCTCGCCCTCGACGAGGGTGACGCGCGCGGAGAGGCCCTTCGCGGCGACCTTGTCGCGCCCCACGGCGAGCATGTTGCGCGAGGGGTCGAGGCCCGTCACGGCCGCGTCGGGGTGCGTGCGCGCCGTGAGGATCGCGAGGTCGGCCGTGCCCGTGGCGAGGTCGAGCACGCGGGCGCCGGGGCGGAGCTCGAGCGCGCGCACGGTGGCCCTGCGCCAGCGCTGGTCGACGCCGAGGGAGATCACCCGGTTGAGCAGGTCGTAGCGCCGGGCGATGGCGTCGAACATCGCGCCGCTGCCGTTGCGGGGCGCGAGGTCGGCGCCGCTCATCGCGCCCTCGCCATGGCGACGAGCCCTTCGAGCGCGGCGGGGAGCGCGCCGAGGGGCATCGCCTGCGGCCCGTCGGAGAGCGCGTCGCCGGGGTCGTCGTGCGTCTCGATCATCACGCCCGCGGCGCCCGCGGCGACGGCCGCGCGCGCGAGCGGGAGCACGAGGTCGCGGCGCCCCGTGGCGTGCGACGGGTCGACGACGACGGGCAGCCGGTGGACGTGCGCGAGGAGGGCGACGGCGCCGAGGTCGAGGAGGTTTCGCGTCGAGGGGTCGAAGCCCCGGATGCCGCGCTCGCAGAAGATCACGCCGGGCGCGCCGTGCGAGAGGAGGTACTCGCCCGCGAGGAGCCACTCTTCGACCGTGGCGGCCATGGCGCGCTTGAGCATCACGGGGCGGCCCGCGCGGCCGACGGCCTTGAGCAGCGCGAAGTTCTGCATGTTGCGCGAGCCCACCTGCACGAGGTCGGCGTACTCGGCCACGAGGGGGACGTCTCCCTCGCCGAGGGCCTCGGTCACCACGCGCAGGCCGTGGGCGTCGGCGGCGTGACGCAGCCAGCGCAGCGCGGCCTCGCCGTGGCCCTGAAACGCGTACGGCGACGTGCGGGGCTTGTACGCGCCGCCGCGGAGGAAGCGCCCGCCCGCGGAGGCCACGGCCGCGGCGATGCGCTCGACGCGCTCGGGGCTCTCGATCGCGCAGGGGCCGCACATGAGGGCGAGGCCGGCGCCCGCGCCCACGGCGACGCCGCGCACGTCGACCGAGGGGCCCTGCGCGGCGACGCGGGGGTGCGGTGAGGGCGGGGCGGCCACCGAGGCGACGCCGTCGATGCGCGCGAGCTCGGCGGCGTCGGCGGCGGCCGACGAGGGCGCCACGGCGAAGTGCGCGACGCGCCCGCCGTCGGTGAGCGGAGAGACCCAGAGCCCGCGGGCGACGAGCTCCTTGCGTACGGCGTCGGCGTCGGCGCCCGGTCGCAGCGTGACGATCATGGCGTGCTCACTCTCACTTCCTGCGGTGGAGCATCGCGGCGGCGACGCTCTCGAGGGAATCCTTCGCGCGGCTCGGGGGCAGCGGGGCGAGGGCGCGCGTGGCGTCGTGCGAGAGCCTGCGCGCGAGGGCGAGGCTGTCTTCGACGGCGCCCGTGGCGCGCAGGGCCTCCGAGGCGCGGCGCACGAGCTCGGGGTCTACGGTGGTGGACTCGCCGAGGCACGCCTCGCGCAGCGCGTCGCCGAAGGCCCGGTCGCGCTCGACCGCGAGGATGAGGGGGTAGGTGAGCTTGCCCTCGCGCAGGTCGGTGAAGACCGACTTGCCGATCACCGCGGCGTCGCCCGCGACGTCGAGCACGTCGTCCATGACCTGAAAGGCCACGCCGAGGGCGCGGCCGAAGGCCACGAGGGCGTCGCAGTGCGCGTCGCCGAGGCCGCCCGCGCGCGCGCCGGCGAACACGGCCCACTCGAAGAGCGAGGCGGTCTTGCCCTCGACGACGGCGAAGTACGCCGCGGGGTCGGGCTCGAAGCGCCCGCGCGCGGCGAGCTGCAGGGCCTCGGCGTGGAGCATCGCGCGCAGCACGCCGAGGGCGCGGTCGAGCACGTCGCCCATGCCCGCGGCGCGGATGCGCGCGATGGCCTCGACGAGGAGCCAGTCGCCCGCGAAGATCGACGCGGCGTTGCCGTACACCACGCGGGCCGCGGGGGCGCCGCGGCGCACGTCGCCCACGTCGACCACGTCGTCGTGCAGGAGCGTGGCCGAGTGCACGAGCTCGGCGGCGACGGCGAGGTCGCGCGCGGCGGCGTTGAAGCCCGCGCCCGCGCGCGCGGCGAGGGCCACGCACATGGGCCGCAGGCGCTTGCCGCCGAGCGAGAGCAGGTGCCGCGCGCTGGCGTGCATGGGGGTGGGCGCGCGGTCGAAGGCGGCGAGGTCGCGCTCGACGTCCGCGAGGTCGCCCTCGATCCACGCGCGCAGCTCGGCGACGCGGCGCCCGAGGTCGGCGTCGCCGCGCGCGGCGCTCACCTCCTCGATGCGGTGGAGGGTCTCGGGCGAGCCGAACATCTGCCCAGGGGCGGGGGGCGCGTACGTGAGCGTTTCCATGTCACCCCCTGCGCCCGCGGAGCCCGCCTGCGGCGGCGGGGCGCGAGAGCTGGAGAAGGTTGCTGAACTCCGAGAAGTCCGCGCGCCGCGACGCGAGGAACGACCCGATCACCGACTCGGCCATCGTCGCGAACGCCAGCAGCTTGCCGAGGCGCTCGATGCGCGCGCGGTTGGCCGCCGTGGCGGGCGCCCGGCGCAGGAGCGACCGCGCCTCGACCAGGCGCTCGCGCACCGAGCCGACGAGCGAGCGCTCGCGGTCGTGCACGACGCGCGAGATCATCTTCCAGAAGTCGGTCTCGGCCTCGTAGAACTCACGGCGCTCGCCGGGCTTCCACACGCGGCGCACCACGCCCCAGCGCTGGAGCTCGGTGAGGGTCATGCTCACGGCGCCCGACGACATCGCGAGGCGCTCGCCGAGCTCCGCCGCGCCGAGCGCGTCGTCGGCCAGGTACAGCATCGTCCACGTGCGCCCGAGGGCCTTGCGGAACCCCCAGTGCTCGATCACGTCGCCGATCGCGTCGGCGGCCAGCAGCTCGGCCTCTCGCTCCGTGGAGTCGGTCATGCGCGCCCCTCGTGAACGTTCAAAAGATTTTGAAGCTTCAGTAGTGGCAGTCGGGCCTCGGAGTCAAGCCTCTCCGCGGCGGGAGAGGCTACTCCGGGGCGCCCGCGAGCAGCAGCCGCGACGGCTCGGCGCGAAAGGTCACCGGCGCCCTGCCCGGAGACTCTCCGTCGAGGTCGAGCCAGGCGGCGTTCTCGACGGCCTCGACGGCCACCTCGCGCGCCCGCGCCGTGACCGCGCCGGGGATGCGCGCGAGCGTGCCGGCGTAGAGGTGGGGCGTGCGGGCGAGCGTCCCGAGGCGCCCGGCGTAGGGGACGATCACCAGGTCGAGCAGGCCGTCGTCGAGGCGCGCGTGGGGGCAGAGGCGCATGCCCCCGCCCGCGTAGCGCCCGTTGCCCGCGATCACCAGCGAGACGCGGTGCTCGCCGAGGTCGCGGCCGTCGGCGGTCACCCGCACGCGCGCGGGCTCGTAGCGCATCATCGCGCGCAGCGTGCCCGCGTAGAACGAGGCCGCGCCCCCGAGGCGCTTGCTCGACGCGTTCACCACCCGGTCGACCAGCCCGCTCGCGCCGCACGAGGCGAGGTTGACGAACCACGCGCCCGCGGCGCCGCCGCCGTCGGCGGTGAAGTCCGCGCGGCCCACGTCGACGTGACGCGCGGGGCGCTCGCGGATCGCGCGCAGCGCGTGGTCGACGGTCCACGCGCCGAGCGTGCGGCGCAGGTCGCCGCCCGTGCCCGCGGGCAGCACCCCGAAGGCCACGCGCCCTCCATCCACGTGCCCCATGAGCCCGTTGACCACCTCGTGGTGCGTGCCGTCGCCGCCGAGCGAGAGCACCCGCGACGCGCCCGTCGCCGCCGCCTCGCGCGCGAGCTCCACCGCGTGCCCGGGCCTGGCGGTCTCGACCCACTCGCAGGGCCCGAGCGCGGCGACGACGCGCGCCCGCAGCCCCTCGCGCGAGCGGCCCACGCGCCCGGCGCCCGCCGCGGGGTTGGCGATCACCACGGTGCCGGCCATCACGGCCGCGAGTGTAGGCAGGGCGCGCGCGCTCGTGGCCTCTCGATCAAACCCCGAGCCCCGTCGTGGAGAGACCGCGTTGACGTCCGCGGGGTGTAGGTGTAATCCCCACCTCGACCATGAAGACTTCGTGGATGCATCGCCGTGGGGCGTGGGTGATGACGGCGCTGGCGCTCGCGGGCTGCGCGCCCGACGAGGGGGCGCCGGGCAACCCCGAGGACGAGTGGGGCGCGGACCAGCTCGTGGGCGCCAACTCGGTGGGCCGCCGCGTGGCCGTCGAGGGCTACGTCTACGTGCCCGTGACGGCCACGCAGTCGACGGTCGTCGCGGCGGTCACGTCGCAGATGCGCGTGCTCTTCGGCGCGGCCCGGTCGAACGACATCGGCCTGTCGGAGCGGCAGCCCATCATCAACACCGCGTCGTTTCGTGCGGACACGGTGACGGTGGTCGACCCCGCGCGCCCGACGGGGCCGACGCGCTCGCTCAAGCGCGTACGGTACACGTACCGCACGCGCGCGGTGGTGCCGCGCAGGCTCGAGAGCGCGAGCACGGTGCCCACGGTGACGCTCTTCCCCACGGGCTACGCCGCGCGCGCGAGGGAGATCATCGAGCGCTGCCAGGACGCCGACACCCAGGGCCTCACGGCCTCGACGATCTGGTACCACTTTCACCCCGCGCTCGACGCGTGCGCCGAGGCCGTCGAGGCCGAGCGCGCGCGCATCGAGGCCGACCGCCGTCAGCTCGCCACGCCCGACCGGCAGGTCACCGAGAGCGAGGCCGCGCGGCTCTACCTCCCGCTGGTGATGCAGCTCACGCCGCTCGAGGGCAACGACGCCGCGTCGCCCGAGTACCACCGGCTCTACGACGACGACCGCTTCGTGGCGTACTCGTTCTTCGGCCTCGACCGCGAGGACGACCCCTACGACTACGGCGGCAGGAACTACTTCACCTGGATGCGTACGGTCACCCGCGCCGTGCCCTCGCTGCGCGTCTCGGTGCCCGACGGCGCCGACCTCACCCGCGTGCGATGGAACGGCTCGGACATCACGGGCGTCACCCTCGACCGCGTCGCGGGGTGGGTGCTCGACGACAGCGGCTACCCGAGCGAGGTCACCGACCGCAGGGCCTTCAGGCTCCAGGTGCTGCGCCAGTGGCGCGGCCACGCCGTGCACCTCTCGACCACGCTGCGGGTCACCACGCAGGGCCGCGCGCGCGACGTGCCCGTCGAGCTGCGCACCTACTACGGCGACGAGGAGGGCGCCGCCGCGGCGGGCGCCGTGCGCCGGTACACCGCGGCGCTCCGCGAGGCCGACGTGTTCCAGTACACGGGCCACTCGCACCTGGGCTACGGGCCCCTCGACCCGGGCAACTACCCGGCGTCGGTGTTCCCGAACAAGTACCAGGTGATGATGGTGAACAGCTGCGTGTCGTTCAACTACTACAACCAGTTCTTCACGAAGCACCCCGGCGGCACGGCCAACCTCGACACCGTCACCAACGGCATCGAGGTCTACCTCGAGGGCGCCGGGCTCTCGTCCGCGCGCTTCGTCATCGCCCTGCTCGACGGGCGCTTCCGCACGTACCGCGAGATCCTCGAGGACATGCGCGTCGACCTGCCCTGGGAGCCCGCCCACGACCCCGACCGCGTCGCCGACGGCGAGCGCGACAATCAGTTCTCGCTCGCCCGCTTTCCGATGTCGATCGCGCCCGCGCGCTGAACCTTCGCGCGTCGCTCGCGGGACCGCGGTGGTAGGCTGAACGCCGCCCCCCGATGGACACGCTGCCGCCCGACGAGTGCGCCTCGCCGAACGTGGATTCCGATGGTGACGACCGCGTGGCCGGGGCCCTCATCGCGGGACGCTATCGGCTCATCGAGCGCATCGGCGACGGCGCCATGGGGGCGGTCTTTCTCGCCGAGCACGAGGGGCTCCGGCGGCGCGTGGCGCTGAAGTTCCTGCACGAGGGGCTCACGGGCAACTCCGAGGTCGCCGCGCGCTTCGCCCGCGAGGCCGTCGCCGCCGCGCGCATCGGCCACCCCAACGTCGTCGCCGTGCACGACTCGGGCACCGACGAGCGCGGGCGGTGCTTCCTCGCCATGGAGTACCTCGAGGGCGAGGAGCTGCGCGCCGTGCTCGCGCGCGAGGGGGCGCTCGCGCCGGGCCGCGCCGTCGAGATCGCGCGCCAGGTCGCCGCCGCGCTCGACCACGCCCACGCCATGGGCATCGTGCACCGCGACATCAAGCCCGAGAACGTGCTCGTGCACCGCAACGACGACGGCACCGAGTCGGTGAAGGTCATCGACTTCGGCATCGCCAAGGTGCACCAGCCCGAGGGGCCCGCGGGCTCGGCCCTCACCCGCACGGGCTACGTGCTCGGAACGCCCGAGTACATGGCCCCCGAGCAGGCCCTCGGCGGCGTCGTCGAGCACCGCGCCGACCTCTACGCCTTCGCCGTGACCGTCTACGAGATGCTCGTCGGCCGCCGCCCCTTCGACGATGACGACGTGATGGCCCTCATCATGCGCCACGTCAACGCGCAGCCGCCGCCCCCCTCGGCCGCGCGCCCCGACGCGGGCTTCTCGCGCGCCGTCGACGAGACCTTCGCCCGCGCGCTCGCCAAGATGCCCGGCGACCGCTTCGCCACCGCCGCCGAGTTCATCGACGCGCTCGAGCGCG
>JBDHVF010000203.1:0-10724 GCA_039809605.1 Polyangiales bacterium
GGTGCGCGGGGTGGCGCGCCTCGGCGCGGTGGCCGTGTGCTGGAGCGTGATGGCCACGAGCGTGGCGGCGCACGCGCCCGCGGCGAAGACGGCGCCGAGGGTGCGCTTGCGGTGGCCGGGGCGGCGGCCAACGGTGACGCCCGGCGCGGTCTGCGCGAGGGCGTCTCCGTGGGCGGGGCGCAGCGCGTCGAGGAGCTCGCCCGCGTCGCGAAAGCGGCGGTCGATGTCGCGCGAGAGGGCGCGGTCGATCGCGGCGGCGGCGTGCGCGGGCAGCGACGGGAGCTCGTCGGCGATGGGCGCGAGGCGGTCCTGCACGATCGAGATCATCAGGGCGTTGTAGTTGTCGCCCGCGAAGGGGCGGCGGCCCGTGAGCGCCTCGCGCAGGACCACGCCCATGGCCCACACGTCGGCGCGCGCGTCGATGTCGCGGCGGCCGCGCGCCTGCTCCGGGGACATGTAATACGGCGTGCCCATCAGCGCGCCCGAGCGCGTGAGGCTGAGCGCGCCGTCGCCGTCGACGAGCCGCGCGATGCCGAAGTCGATGAGCTTGGGCACGCGGCCCGACGGGGCGCCCGCGAGAAAGATGTTCTCGGGCTTCACGTCGCGGTGCACCACGCCCTGCCGGTGCGCCGCCGCGAGCGCCTCGAGCACCGGGCCGAGCAGCGCCATCGCCTCGCCCCACGCGAGCCTGCCGCGCTCCTCGAGCAGCGCGCGCAGGTCCGACCCTTCGAGGAGCTCCTGCACGATGAAGAGCGCGCCGTCGGCGGGGTTCTGCCCCGCGTCGAGCACCTCGACGATGTTCGGGTGCTGCACCCTCGACGCCGCGCGCGCCTCGCGCAGAAAGCGCTCCGCGGCGCTGGCGACCTTCACCGCCGCGGGGAGCATGACCTTGATCGCCACGCGCCGGCCCGTCCAGGTGTTCTCGGCCTCGTAGACGGCGCCCATGCCGCCCGCGCCGAGCACGCGCCGCAGCGCGTACTTCGACGCGATCATCGAGCCCACGCGCGCGGCGGGGTCGTCGGCGGTCGGGTTCGCGTCCCCGTCGGGCGGGTCGACCTTGAGCGTGTCGGCCATGCGCGGGCGAATCTAGTATTTCGAGGCCGAAGTTTCGAGGCGGCGGTCGCTCAGGGGTGCAGCGCGCAGCGGATCACCTGCGTCCGCGTCGACGCGATGGCCCAGCGCTGGTCGGTGCCGGTGTCCCCGCCGCTCGCCTGCCGGGCGATCCAGTCGTCGGCGACGTAGCGGCGCGCGCCGTCGTAGGCCGCGTACCCGTCGCTCGACACGACGATCGAGCCGGGGAGCGACCCGCGCAGGATGGGCGACGGGTACGGGGAGAAGGTCGCGAAGGGGTCGGGGTAGCTCCACGCGGCCCAGCCCGACGCGTTGCGGATCTGGAGGTCGTACACGCCGGGTGTCGCGCTCTGCGCGACCACCACCACCGAGGGAGAGGTCACCGGGCCGAGCTGGTAGAGGTCCCTGATGCCCGTGACGACGTGCATGACCATCGTCCACGCGCGCCCGTCGTCGGTCTGGTAGACCGCGTCGCCGTTCAACGTGCCCGCGGCCGAGCGGCAGAGCGCCAGCGTCGTGCGAGGCCCCGCGAGCGCGATGCGACTGACGAACGACGCCCCGCCCTGGATGCACGGCGGCCCGGGCAGCGTCTCCCACGACGAGCCGTTCCAGTGGTGAACGTGGCGCTCGGCGCCGAGCCCCGAGGCGAACCAGACGTCGCTCGCGCTCCGGCCCGTGAGCGGCGAGAACGAGGTCCCCGTCACGCCGGCCGTCCATCGGCCGCCCGCGTAGCGCCACGCCGTCGAGGTGGCGCCCCACTCCGCCGTCACGAAGAGCGTGCCGTCGGGGGCGGCCCACGCGCTCAGCGGCGTGGCGAGGGCGTCGGGCGTGGCCGCGGTCGTCCACGTGTCACCCGCGAGGCGCGCGACGCCGCCCGCCCCCACCGACCACGCGTCGGTCGACGACAGCGCCGCGACGACGCCGCCCGGCACCGCGGGCGACTCGACGGGCACGGGCACCCACGCGCCGCCGACGCGGCTCCAGAGGTCGGCGTGGCTCGCCGCGTAGAGGTCGCCGTTCTCGCTGACGGCGAGCGCGCCGGGCGCGACGCCGAGGGGCGCCCACGCCGCGCCGACGCGGCTCCACGCGCGGCTCTCGGCGCCGCACGTGGCCACGAGCAGGAGTCGCCCCGGCGCGGTGATGAAGCGCTCGTAGCGCGGCGCGGGGCCGCCGCAGTCGACGTCGGGCTCCCTGCGAAGCGTCGCGCCGACGGCGCGGTAGAGGTGCGCGCCGATGACGTACACCTCGGAGCCCGAGAGCCCGCCCACCGCGCGGATCTCGCCGGGCGTCTCCGTCGGCACCCCGACGACGCGCGCGCCGTCGTAGTACCGCAGCGTGTGGGTCGCCTCGTCGACGACGTAGAGCCCCGTGCGGTCGCCGTAGCCGGGCCCCGAGGGGATGCCCGCGATGGTCCTCCAGCTCGCGCCGTCGAACTCCCGCAGGCTGTCGTCGGCCCACACGAAGAGGCTCGCGCCCGTGGCCCACGAGTGCGTGACGCGGGTGAAGCTCCCCGACGGCTCCCAGCGGCCGCCGCGGCGCAGGAACACGCGCCCGAAGCCGCTGTGATGGCGCACCGCCGCGAGCCAGCCGGTGCCCGGCCGCAGCGCGTCGATCGGCGACGGCAGCACCGACATGCGCCAGCCCGTCGTCGTGCGGAGCATGGCCGCGCCGTTCGTCGCGACGGCGAACATCCCCTCGCTCGTGGCGACCGGAGGGAGGTAGTCGTACTCGGGCGGCACGCGCGTCCAGAGCGTGCACCCGCCGGAGCTCCACGGCGGGCGCAGGTCGCACGCGGTGACCGCGCACCCCGCGTCGGGGCCTGCGTCGGGGGCGACGTCGGGCGCGGCGTCGACGGGGCGCGCGTCGGGGGACGCATCCAACGCAGCGTCGGCGGGGCGCGCGTCGAGCGACGCATCGGGCACGGACCTGTCGGTCGGCGCGTCGAGCCCTGCGTCCGTCGGGCCCGTGTCCATCGGGACGTCCCGCGCGTCCGTGGCGGGCGCGTCCGCTCCGTCGTCGGCGTCGAGGCCCGGGCCGTCGGCCGTCGCCCGGTCGAGTGAGACGTCGACCGACGCGTCGCCCGCGGCGGCGTCGGGGTCCGCGCACGTGCACGCGCCGTAGGTGCCGTCGGCGAGGCAGCTCTGCGCGCCGCTGCGACCGTCGTCGCACGCGCACGCCGCGCTCATGCCGGGGATGCAGCGCGGGGAACCCGCGTCGGGTGCGGCAGGGGGCGCTTCGCACGACGCCGCAAGCGCGAACGTGATCGCTAACAGACCGGCGCGCGCGATGGCGGCGCGCGTCGAGAGGACCGTGGTGTTCATGCGCGAGATCGACCTCCACGCGGCCGCCATCGGGACGGCGGCCGGCGATTCTGCGTCCTGTTGCCGGGCCCGAGCCGCGCATTCACGGCGCGATCACATCGGCAGCGAGAACTGCAATCCCGTGCCGAAGAAGATCAGCGGCGCCAGGTCGCTGAAGCGCGCCACGCCCCCGTTGAGCTCGAGGAACGGCCCGAACCACCGTGTGATTTCGAAGCGCGCGCCCACCGTGACGAGCGCCGCCATGTCGGTCTCGGCCGCGTTGCCCGAGGTCTCGTACGTGCAGCTCGTGGTGCACTGGGGCACCAGCACCCCGAGCAGCGCGCCCATGTAGATCGCGATGGGCGACGCCGCGTGCGACACGTAGTAGAAGCCGAGGCCGCCCACCACGTACCCGACGCCGTTGGTGGTCTCGTGGCTCAGGCCCAGCACGAGCTCCCACGAGCGCGCGAGGCGCAGGCCCGCGCGCAGCCCGATGCCGAAGCCGATGCCGCTGTCGTCGAGGATCGAGTGCGTCACCGCCGCGAGCTGAAACGCGTTGCGGTACGTGCTCTCGGGCGCCGGGGGAGGGGGCGGAGGGGGCGGCGGCGCCACGACCACCTGCGCGGGCTCGGGCGCGCGCGCGAGGTGGATCGAGAGCGTCACGCGCTCGCCCTCGGCCAGCGAGACGCCGCGGGCGTCGGGCTCGTAGCCCCGCGCGCGCACCACCACCGCGTGGTGGCCGGGGTCGAGCACCACCTCGCGGCGCGCGCCCGCGACCTCGCCGTCGTCGACGCGCACCTCGGCGCCCTCGGGCGTGACTTCGAAGCGCACGCGCGCGAGGCGGCGCTCGAGCTCGGCGACGTGCTCCTGCGCGAGGGCGCGGTACTGCGACGCGGCGCTCGCGCGGTCGAGGTACTCGATGTAGGCGTCGAGGGCCTCGCGCGCCCGGCCCGCGCGCCGCCGCGCCTCGGCAAGGTTGAACAGCACCGCGGGCAGCGGCGCGATCTCCCGCGCGCGTTCGAACGCCTCGATGGCCGCCGCCCACTCGCCGCGGTCGGCCAGCGCGAGGCCGCGGTCGAAGTAGACCTGCGCCGACTGCTCGGGCGAGGGCTGCGCGCGCGCCCCCGCGGCGGCGAGGGCCGCGGCGCACACGAGCGCCGCCGTGGCGAGCGCGCGGCCCGTCGCCATGGCTACTCCACCGTGAAGGGCAGCGCGTCGAACGCGCGCGTCGCGGGGTCGAAGACGAACAGCTTGTGGTCGTCGACGACGCCCCCCTCGCGCACGCTGGTGACGAGCCAGGCCACCTGGCCCACGAGCGTCCCCTCGGGGTCGAAGCTCGCCCACGCCGCGGGGTCGTCGCTCAGGGCGCTCTGGGTGAGGGCCTGGGTGCGGTCCTCTTCGCTGAAGTAGGCGCCCACGTCGCAGTGCGAGTGGTAGAGCACCTTCACGGGGTGTCCGTCGCGCTCGCCGCGCTCGACCGCGTCGCCGCGTCGCTTGTCGTTCATGCGGTACGCCTCGCGCGCGGTGCGCGGGTACGCCGCCGGGTCGAGCCGGTGGTAGCGGTCGGCCTCGTTGGTGAAGCGCAGGCACGCCGTCACGAGCGCGGGGTCGTCGGCGGGGCCCGTGAGCAGCCCGCAGGCCTCGTCGGGGTGGCACTCGCGCGCGTGGCGCTCGACCTCGTCGAGGGCGGCGCGCGAGATCACCATCGGCGCGGTGAGCCAGGGCTTCATGCCCGCCGAGTCGAACACCCCCGGCGCGCGGGCGTCAACGGCGGGTCAGTACGCGAGGTTGATCTGCATGGGGGCGGCGGCCTCGGCGCGGCCCGCGCTGGCGCGCACCGACGACTCGGTCGCGCGAAAGCCCGCGCGGCGCACGCGCACGCGGTAGTCGCCGCCGTCGACGTTGCGGAAGCGGTAGCTGCCCTGCGCCGTCGTGGTGGCCGTCTGCACCACGCGCCCCTGCCGGTCGACGAGCTCGACCTGCGCGTTGGCCGCGTTGGCGCCGCCCTCGGCCTGGAGGCTCCCGGCGACCTCGGCGAAGGCCGCGCGCTGGGCCTCGGGCGTGTCGTGCACGAAGGGCACCTCCACGGTCTGCACCGCGCGCCCGCCCGCGGCGGTGAAGCTCACCTCGGCCACGTAGCGCCCGTTGGGCATGCGCGCGCCGTCGCTGCCCGCGCCGCTCCACGCCGCGCGCATCGGGCCCTGCGTCGCGGGCTGCGCGGCGTGAAAGACCTCGCGGTCGCGCACCCGCGCGCCGCCCTCGTCGCGCGTGGAGAACACCCTCAACGTGACCTCGCCGCGCGTGCCCTCGGGCGCGACGTTGCGCCACGAGAACGACGTGGCGCCGCCGTCGAAGCGCGAGCCCACGTGCGTGAGGTAGTGGTCGCCCGTGTAGAACTCCACGCGGCGCCGCGACGACTGGCCCCGCGCGTTGGCCGCCACCACGTCGAGCGTGTGCACGCCCGCGTCGAGCGCGGCGAGGTCGACGGCCTGCTCGACCGACGCGCCGCAGCCGCGGGCGAGGGGAACGTCGTCGATGAGCACGTCGACGTGGTCGACGGCGGCGCCGCTGTTGTCGGTGGCGCGGGCCGCGAGGCGCACGGTGCCCGACGCGTGCTCGCCGTCGCGCACGCCCGCCACGTCGACCGAGAGCACGTCGAGCGACACGAGGCCGAACACCGCCCACATCGCCTCGGCCTTGCCGCTGCCCGCGTGCGACCAGCCGCCGTCGTCGGCCTGGTGCTCGAGCAGCCACGCGGTGCCGCGCGCGACCACCGGGTCGGCGTCGCTCGCGCCGAGCGAGCGCAGCGCGTAGAGCGTCTGCCCCGTGGCGAACGCGTTCGACGCCTCGCGCTCGCGGTAGGCCCAGCCGCCGTCGTCGTTCTGCCGCGCGCGCAGCCTCGCCTCGAGCGCGCGCAGCGACGCCTCGCCGGGCTGGGCGCCCGCCTCGCGCAGCCCCATCACCGCGTAGTTGAGGTCGACCTGCGACGCGCCCGGCTCGTCGCCGAGGCGCCGGGCCTGCTGCTGCATCCACGCCTCGGCGCGGCGCACGGGCTCGAGCCACTGCTCGTCGGCCGTGCGCGCGTGCGCCTCGTGCCACGTCTGGAGCGCCTGCGTCGTGGCCTGCATCAGCCCCGCCACCACGGGGAAGCGCGTGTCGGTCGTGCGCACCGAGCCGTCTTCGTTCTGGTACGCCTTGATCTGCGTGGCGACCTCGAGGAGGTCGTCGCGCAGCTCCGAGCCCAGCGTCGCGTCGTAGCGCGCGAACGCGGCGCCCCCGAACGCGCGCGAGGTCTCGACGAGGTGGCCCGGCGAGCCGCCCACCGAGAGCCCGTTCGGTCCGCGGCTGCCGCCCGAGATGGTGGTCAGGCCCCGCAGCACCTCGTCGAACTGCTCGCTCGACACGTCGTAGCGGTGCTCGCGCCCTACCGTGAGCGCCTCGAAGGTCACGGCCTGCACGTGGCACCCGTAGCAGTTGTGCTGCCCCTGCCACGCGACGGCCTCGCGCGCGACGAACTCCAGTCCGCGCTGCGCGCCGCGGCGGGCCGCGGGGTTGCCCTCGGCGCGGGGCGTGACCGCGTGAGCCCCGCGCTCGGCCGAGCACGCTTGCAGGCGCACCGGGCGCAGGCCGCGGACCGCGGTCGCCGTGGTGACGTCGGCGCGGGTGACGGTCGCGAGGTGCGCGCGCGGGGCCGTGGCGGTGCAGCCGACCAGCAGCGCGAGGGACAGAGCGGTGCGAATCCCCCGCGGCGCGGGGGGCGTGGCGTGCGCAGACATGGGCTCTCCTCCGGTCGCGCGACGGTGCGGCGCGCGTAGGGGCGTGGGACGCGCCTCGCGCGGCGGCGGTCTACGCCGCGTGAAGAAAACCTCAGCCCCTCGCGCGCCCGAGGAAGGCCCGCGTGCGCTCGTGCCTGGGGTTGTCGATCACCTCGCCGGGGGCGCCGTCTTCGATGATCGCGCCGCCGTGGAGCACCAGCGTGCGGTGGCTCACCTCGCGCGCGAACTTCATCTCGTGCGTCACGACCAGCATGGTGAGGCCGTCGCGCGCGAGGGCGCGCAGCACGTCGAGCACCTCGCCCACGCGCTCGGGGTCGAGCGCGCTCGTGGGCTCGTCGAGGAGCAGCGCCTCGGGCTCCATCGCGAGGGCGCGCGCGATCGCCACGCGCTGCTGCTCGCCGCCCGACATCTCATGCGGGTACGCGCCCGCGCGGTGCGAGAGGCCCACGCGGTCGAGGAGCTCCTGCGCGCGCGCCGTGGCGGCCTCGACGCTCAGGCCCTTCACGTGCACCGGCGCCTCGATGACGTTGCCGAGGGCGGTGCGGTGGGCGAAGAGGTTCCACTGCTGAAAGACCATGCCCACGCGGCGCCGCAGCGAGAGGAGCGCCCGCTTGTTGCGCGCCGCGCCGCCGGGGTGCAGCACGTCGGAGCCCACCGTGACCTGGCCGCCCTGAAAGTCTTCGAGGCCGTTGAGGCAGCGCAGCAGGGTGCTCTTTCCGCCACCCGAGGGGCCGATGAGGGCGACGACCTGTCCCCGCTCGAACGTGACCGAGACGTCCGAGAGGATGGTCCGCTCGCCGTAGGTCTTTCGCAGTGCCTTCACCTCGATCATGAGCGCGCGAGCCTCTCCTCGAGCCGCCGCGCGAGGACCGAGAGGGGGTAGCTCATCGCGAAGTAGAGTCCAGCGCAGAGCAGGCCCGGGAGCACGTAGCTCCGCGTGTCGACCGCCGCGATGGTCATCTGCTTGGTGAGCTCGACCACCGTGATGATCGACACGAGGGAGCTGTCCTTGAGCAGCGCGATGAAGTCGTTGGTCACCGACGGCAGCGCGAGCCTGAACGCCTGCGGCAGGACCACCCTGCGCAGCGCGAGGGGCGTGCTCATGCCGAGCGAGAGCGCGGCCTCCATCTGCCCCTTCGGCACCGCTTGAATGCCCGCGCGGTACACCTCGGCCTCGTAGGCCCCGTAGTTCATCCCCAGGCCCACCACCGCGGCCGTGAGCGCGTCGAGGCGCACCACGTCGGCGAGGCCGTAGTAGATCACGTAGAGCTGCAGGAGCACCGGCGTGCCGCGGTAGAGCTCCACGTACGCCGTCGAGAGCCGCGCGAGGGGCCGCGGGCCGTAGAGCCGCATCACCGCGAGCAGCAGGCCCAGCGGGATCGCCAGCGCCATCGCGAGCGCGCTCACCACCACGGTCACGCCCGCGCCCTTGAAGAAGAGCGTGACCTGCGCCCACGTGAGGTGACGCCGCCCCGAGCCGCGCCCCAGCATGCGCATCTGGTCGGCCTCGCTCCAGCCGCGGAGCCGCGCCTGGCGGTCGTTCCAGACGCCCTCGCGGCGGAGGATCCGCTCGAGCTCGCCGCGCTCGATGATGCGCCCGAGGGCGCGGTCGAGGGCCTCGGCGAGCTCCCCGTCGCCGTTGCGCGTCGCGATCGAGTAGAA
Organism: Polyangiales bacterium; assembly: GCA_039809605.1. Taxonomy (GTDB): domain Bacteria; phylum Myxococcota_A; class Polyangia; order Polyangiales; genus CAISKJ01. The sequence goes on from JBDHVF010000203.1 coordinate 8,810, forward strand.
GCCCTCGGCCACGTCGCCCACGACCCTGAGCTCGGGCTTCGTCTCGCCGTAGCGCCCCGCGATGATGTCGTCGAGCAGCACCCCGTCGGTGCGGCCCTGCGCGAGGTCGAGGTAGGGCTCCTCCTGGCCCTCGTAGTTCACGATCGTCGCGTGGCCGCGCAAGAGGTCTTCGGAGTAGCTGCTCGTGAGCGTGCCGATGCGCATGCCCGAGAGCGCGCGCAGGTCGGCGCGAAGGCGCGGGTCGTCGCGCCGGGCCATGAGGCGCACGCCGAAGATGTAGTAGGGCCGCGTGAAGCGCACGCGCCCCACGCGCGCGGGCGTGACCTCGAGGCCGTTGAGGATGATGTCGAAGGTGCCCCGCTCGAGCGACGGCACGAGCGCGCTCCAGTCGTTCTGCACGAACTCCGCGCGCACGCCGAGCTCGCGGGCGAGGGCGTTGGCGAGGTCGACCTCGAAGCCCTTGATGCGCCCGGCGTGCTCGGGGTCTTCGTAGACGTAGGGCTCGCCGCCCTGAAGGTCGGCGCCCCAGCGCAGCACCCCCGCGCGCCGGACGCGCTCGAGCGCGCCGCCCGCCTCGGGACGGCGGTGGCACGACAGCGTCGCCACCGCGAGAAGCACGTAGAGAAAGAAGCCCCTCATCGCGGCCGGACGATACACACTCGCGCTCAACACGGTGAGCCCGCCGCGCGCTCGAGCTCGCCCAACGGGTCGACGACCGCGCGCACGAGCGCCCGCGCGCCGCGGGGGAGACCTCTCGCCGCCTCCCACACCACGAGGCGCATCTCGCCGATCAGCGCGCCGCCGAGGGGGGTCCACACGAGGTCGTTGGCCGAGGGGTGGGCGTTCCACACCTCGACGCCGTACTCCCAGACCGCGCTCGCGGCGGCGGTGAACGCCAGCGACGCGAGCGCGCCGTGGCCGCACCGCCGCGCGCGGAGGTAGAGCTCGCTCCCCATGAGCCCGTGGCCCCAGAGGTTGATCGACCAGCGGTCGCCGTCCCACTCGAAGAAGCGCCGACGCGCGTCGAAGACCGGCGGCTGCGTGTACGCCTCGCGCAGAAAGCGCAGGTCGCGGTCGCCGTCTTCGAGGCTGAACGCGTGCGGCCACAGGAGCATCGCCCCCACGCGCTGCGCCGCGAAGAGACCCGCCGCGTGCAGCGACGGCACCAGCCACGACTCCGTGCGCGCCTGCGCCTCGGCGCGCGGCGACGCGAGGAGGCCCACCAGGCACAGGGCGGCGGTCGGGGCGCGCACGGGCCGCGAGCCATACCAGATCGCGCGGTGACGGTCTATGTCACGTCTCCGTCGCCCCTCGGCGCTTCGCCGCGGTATACACCGCGCATGGAACGGCTGACCCGACCCGAGATCCAGCGCTTCACCGAGGCGGCGCACCCGACGCTGCGGGTGTTCGAAGCGGTGCTCAACGAGGTCTTCGACGAGCAGGGCGCGCGCTGGACGGACCTCAAGCTCCGCGTCGGCGGCGCGATGAGCGCCGTGGAGCTCGCGCTCAACTCCCGGCTCCAGGTGCGCCGCGCGCTGTGGCACGCGAGCATGGTGCTGATGTCCCTCAAGGACGCCGCCCCCGAGAGCCACGACGCGGCGCGCATGATCAACACGGTGGCGGGCATCGCGCACACGCTCTCGATCGTGGCGATCGCGTGCGACAGCGACGTGGCGAGCGAGGAGTCGGTGCGCCAGGCCCGGGTCTACATCGCGAAGCTCGGCGACGGGGACGTCACGCTCCAGCGCCTCGTCGACGCGCACGAGGCGACCTTTCCCGACGAGGCCCCGCGCAGGCGCTAGTGCGGTGCTCCGACGCGTCTGGTATGCCGCGCCCGTGCCGGAGTTCGGCGTCGCTCCATGGGCTCGGTTTCACCGCCTCACTCCGGGCAATATCGTGCGGCCGCCCCGCTTCG
>JBDHVF010000204.1:0-10719 GCA_039809605.1 Polyangiales bacterium
AGGGCGCCGAGCGCCACGGCGGCCTCGGCGATCGCGTAGGCGCGGCGCGGGCGCGCGAAGAGGCGCGGCGCGTACGCGGGCGCGAGCGAGCCGGCGCCGAGGCCCGCCATGAAGACGCCGAGCGCGAGGCCGGTGGCCCACGCGCTGTTGCCCGTCCATCGGGCGAGGAGCGAGGGCGCGACCGACTCGTGGCACGCGGCCACGAAGGCCGAGAGCGAGGCGAGGCCCAGCGCGCGGCCGAGGGGGCTCACTCTTCGTAGCTGGCGACGGAGGTGTCGGTCTCCCAGAAGCGCACGGCCACGACGGGGAGGCCCTCGCGCTTGAGGTGGTCGAAGATCGAGCGGGCGAGGTACTCCGCGGTGGGGTTGTCGTCGAGCGCGACGAAGCTCTCGCCGGCCGCCTCGAGCACGGGGATCACCGGGTCGTCACGGCGCAGGAGGAGCCGGTGGTCGAAGCGCTCGTCGATCCACTTTCGGGCGCGGGTCTCGAGGTCGCCGAAGTCCATGACGAAGCCGCGGCGGTCGAGAGACTCGGCGCCGAGCACGATCTCGACGCGCGCGTTGTGGCCGTGGATGCGCGCGCAGCGGCCCACGTAGTCCATGAGCCTGTGCCCGTAGCAGAAGCGGACCTCTTCGGTGATGCGGTACAACGTTCGTCCTCGGGGGCGCTCTACCAGACGCACGGCTCCGCGGGCAAACGGCGTCGAATCTTTGCTGCGTGCGCGCGCGCCCCCGTGCCATGATCCGCGCCCCAACCGCCGCCATGTCGACCGTGACCCGTGCGCTCCTCCCCTGTTCGCTCGCGCTCGCGCTTGCCGCGTGCGCCTCGTCGTCTCCGCAGCCCGTGCAGACGGTCGCGTCGTCGGGCGCGCAGGCCCCCGCGCCGCCGCCCCCGCCGCCGCCGCCGCCCGGCGCGCTCGTGCGCGTGATCCACGCGTCGCCCGAGCAGTTCGCGCAGACCGTCGCGGCGTACACCGACAACGGTCAGACGCCGGTGATCCCCGAGCTGCGCTTCGGCACCGCCGAGGGCTACCTGCCCGTGCCTCCGGGCGTTCACTCGGTGCAGGCGCGCGTGCCGGGCATGCCCCCGACGGGCCCCGCGCCGGTCAACTGGAACACCCCCGACCTCCAGCCGGGCCACATCTACACGATCATCGCGCACGGGCTCGTCTCCGACCTCTCGGGCCCTCAGCTCACGTTCGCGCACGAAGAGGACGAGCCCGCCAACCCCACGCCGGGCCGCACGCGCCTGCGCTTCTTTCACGCGCTCGTCGGGGGAGGCACCGTCGACGTGTGCCTCAACGGCTCGACGCCCGCCTTCGCGGGGGTCACCTACGGCACCTTCGCCAGCGCGCAGGGAGGCACCGGCCACTACGCGCCCGCGCAGCCGGGCAACCTGACGGTGACCTTTCGCGCGACCCCGCAGCGCGGCGCCCCCTGCACCGGGCGCGTCGTGGGCTCGGTGCCCGTGCAGCTCACCGACGGCGCGTCGGTGCTGCTCGTCGCCACGGGCCGCATCGCGCGCGGCGCCGGCGCCGTCGCGCCGCAGGTGCTCATCTGCCCCGACACGGCCCCCGCCGCGGCCTCGTGCTCGCCCACGCCCGTCACGCCGGGCCGCTGATCGTTCGCGCTCGAGCCGTCGCTCAACGACGCCGGCGGTGATGCCTCCGGTGGCGCGCGTGACGTCCCTCGTCGGGCGCGCTGCTCGCGGGCGCGCTCACGGGCGCGCTCACCGGCGCCGCGGGGTCGACGATGCGAAACCTCACGCGCGCGTCTCCCTCGCCGCGCCCGCGCGCGTCGAGGCGCGCGGCGGCCACGCCGTGCTGAATGAGCCAGCGCATCACGGCGCGCGCGCGCGCCTCCGAGAGCGCGCGTGAGCGCTCGGGCGTCTCGCGCGCCTCGACCGGGCCCTCGATCGAGAGCCGACGGATGAACGCCGCCCCGCGCATCACCTCGGCGACGGCCTCGAGCGCGTCGCGGCTGTCGTGCTTGATGCGGTCTCGCCGCGCGGCGAACACCACGGGCGCGCGCACCACGAGCTCTCCCGCGACGATCTGCACGCGGTCGCTCGGGCACCCGTTGCGGCGCGGGTCCGCCGAGGGGACGCCCGCCTGCTGCGCGCACGCGTCGATCGCGTCGGGCACGAGGTCGCGGTCGGCGTCGGCCACGGGGCACCCCGCGCGGCTCGGGTCGGGCGTCGCCGAGCGCGGCGCGTCGGGGCACTGATCCGCGGGGTCGGGGACGCCGTCGCCGTCGCGATCGGCCGCCGGGCAGCCCCGCCGCGCGGGGTCGGGCGTGGGCCCCGGCGCCTGCTCGGGGCAGGCGTCTTCGTGGTCGAAGAGGCCGTCGCCGTCGCGGTCGCGCTGCGGGCACCCGGCCGACGACGGGTCGGGCCTCGCCCCCTGCGGCTCGCTGACGCAGCGATCGAGCGCGTCGACGACGCCGTCACCGTCGGCGTCGGCGGCCGGGCAGCCCGCGCGCGACGGGTCCGGGTGCTCCCCGCGCGGCGCCGTCGGGCAGAGGTCGTCGGGGTCGCTCACGCCGTCGTCGTCGGCGTCGGTCGGCCGTTGAAGCGCGGGCTCCGCGCGTCGCACGGGCGCGTACGCGACCGAGAGCATCGCGCGGCCCGCGGGCAGGCCGTACCCGAGGCCCAGCCCGACGCCGCCGCCGACGCCGACGAGCAGCGTGTCGGCCACGAGGTAGTGCGCGCCGAGCATCACCTCTGCGCCCCAGAGCCCCTTGGCGAAGAGCCCGTTCGAGAGCCCCGTCGGGTCGCCGAGCGAGGTGTACGCGTACGCCTCGGGGCCCACGGTGAGTCGCCCGTCGAGCGCGGTCACGCCCGCCGCGGCGGTCACGCGGAGCTCGTGGCTGACGGCCGCGAGCGACGCGACGTGCTCGGGCCGCACGTGATAGCCGACCGCGGCCGACCAGCGCACGGGCCCCGCGCGCCCTGCGGCGATGATCCGGGGCTCGACGCGCAGGCCCTCGTCGCCGGTGTTGCGCGCGCGCGACCCGAGCGGCGCCCAGAGGTGCGCGCCGAGGTGCAGCGAGAAGGCGTCGGCGTCGGCGTGGCCCGCGAGGCGCACGCGCGCGGTGAAGCGCAGGTCGCCCGCCGCGACGCCCTCGGCGGCGCCGAGCACGACGGGTCCGTCAGCGACGGGCGCGCCGCCCTGCGCGAGCGCCACGGGGAGCGAGAGCGCCAGCCCCACGCGGTCGGCGAACGAGACGGCCGCGCCCGCGTGGGCGGTGAGCATCGACGAGACGGCGCGGAGGCGCTCCTGCGAGCCGTCGGCCGCGGTCGCGGTGAACACCAGCGGGTCGACGGCGTGGTCGAGCGCGAGGCCCGCCGCGAACGCGCGCGTCGACGAGTACCAGGGGTGATCGGCGACGAAGAACACGTCGCCCGCGGGCGCGGGTTCGAAGCGGTCGAGGGCCCAGCCGTCGTTGGGCGCCGTCTGCGCCGACACGATCGAGGGGGCCGCGAGCGCCATCGCCAGGAGCGTTCGCCTCGCCATCGCGCGCTACCGTATCGACGCCGTTCGCGCGGCGACAAGCAGATTCCGCGTCACTCCGGGGCGCCGCGGTAGATGCGCTCGGGGCCGGGCGCTCCGAGGGGCGCGGCCTCGCGCTCGACGCGTGCGCGGATGCCCGCGACGGCGCCGAGGGCCGCGAGCGTGACGACGAGGTTCGACCCGCCGTACGACACCAGCGGCGCGCCGACGCCGACCACGGGCGCGAGGCCCGTCACCATCGCCGCGTTGAGCGCGGCCTGCCAGAGCACCATCGCGCCCGCGCCCGTGGCGAGCGCGACGTCGTAGCGGTCGGTCGCGCGCCTGGCCGTGTCGAACGCCCGCAGCGCGAGCGCCGCGTAGAGCCCGAGCGCGAGCGCGAGCGCCGCGGCGCCGTGCAGGTCGGCCCACGCGACGAGGGCGAAGTCGGTGTGCACGTCGGGCAGAACGCTCAGCGCCGGCGGAGGCGGCTCGGCCCCGAACCACCGCCCCGCCGCGAGGGCCTCGCGGGCGTGCGAGGGCTGCCACGCGAGGTACGAGTCGCGCGAGGGGTCGAGAAAGTGCCGCAGCCGCGCGAGCTGGTAGTCGCGCAGGAGCAGCCGAGGCAGCGCGACGAGCGGCGCCGCGGTGGTGAGCGCGAGCAGCGCGAGCGAGCGCGCGGCGCGCGGCGTGACGAGCAGCGTCGACGCGGCGATCGCCACGAGCAGCGCCGCGGTGCCGAGGTCGGGCTGCGCGGCCACCATCGCGGCCGGCAGGGCGACGAGCGCGAGCACGCCCGCGGCGGCGCGGGAGAGGGTGCGCGTGCCGAGGGGCGCGTCGCCGAACCACCGCGCGAGCGCGGCCGCGACGCCGAGCTTGAGGAGCTCCGACGGCTGCACGACGAGCGGCCCGAGGCGCATCCACCGGCGCACGCCGCGCAGGGGCTCGTGAAAGCCCGCGAGGCACGCGAGCACCGCGAGCGCGCCCAGCGCGTGCGCCCACGAGAGCGCGCGGTGCCTCCCCGTGCGCGCGAGGTGCCACGTCCACGCGCCCGCGCAGAGGCCGAGGGCGATCCAGAGCGCCTGCCGCGACGCGAGGCCGCGCGCCGACCAGAAGGTCCCGTCGAGGGCGTGCAGGTTGGCGACGCCGATGGCGAGCAGCGCGAGCGCGGGCAGCGCGATCCAGGGGTCGATGTCGCGGAGCGTGGGCTTCGGGGCGTCGGTCACGGGGCGCTTCCTTCGGGAGAGGGTTGAGACGCCTGCCACGCGCGGATCACGGCGAGGCCGACCCTTGCCATGGGGGGGCGCGGGCTGGAGGGGGTCCAGGCCACGACCACGACGCGCGGGGTGAGTGCGGGTGTGAGTCCGACGAACCACGTGTGACTCGCGCGCAGGCCGGCCACGTCGATCTGTGGCGGTGACCGAAGCGCCTGCCAGTCGTTCTGCTGGAAAGCGTCGCGCATGGCGGCAAGCACACGCTCCCGGGCGCCCTGCGGAAAGGCGACGCGCCCCCGCACGACGGGCTGCGTCTGTGACGCGACGGCGCCGCTCGGGTGGAGCACACGGTCCACCAGCCGCGGCTGGTAGACGGTGCCGCCGTTTGCGACCGCGGCATACGCGACCGCGACGTGGAGCGGCGTCGCCAGGACCGCGACGACACCATGGAACATCGGATCAAAGTTGTAGAACGCCTCCGTAGGCGACCTCATGTGCACTCGCGCGGCGACCTCTTCGCGCAGGTCGATGCCGGTCCCGCCCTCGAAGCCGAGGTCGCGCAGGGCCGACGCGTGCTCTTCCGACGAAGGGACGCCGGGATGGTTCTCGAGCGCGGCGAAGAAATATGACGTGCAGTCGAGCGCGAGCGCTCGCTCGAACGATAGACGGATGCCCGGCGGGCTCCCGGAGAGGTCGTCGGACCAGTGCGTGCACCGGTGCGCTGCGGGCAGTGCGTACCCGTGGGCCAGCGCGTTCAACGCTCGCAGGGGCTCCAGCACGTTGTCGACCTCTGCGCTCACGCCCGACACGCGGTCGAGCAGCGGCTCGTCGGGGAACTCCCTTGGCGCGCTGTAGTCCGGCGCGCCATCGCGTTCGAATCGCTCCGGGTCGACGGCGGGCCGTGACACGTACGCGAGCACGCGCCCGTCGCGCGGGTCGAGCGCCACGACCGCCCCCGCCTCATCGCCGAGCGCCTCCGCCGCCGCGCGCTGCAGCCGCAGGTCGAGCGAGGTCACCAGCGTCACGCCCCGGCGCTCGGGCGCGTGCGACGACACCCCGCGCAGCGTGAGCTCCCACGATCGCTCGACGCCCGCGCGCCCCACGCGGTCGCCGGTGCGGTAGCCCATCGCGTCGGTGAGCTCGGTCAGGTCGACGTCGCCCATGAAGCCCACGGGGTGCGCCGTGAGCTCGCCCTGCGGGTAGCGGCGCCTCGGCACGTCGATCACCCGCACGCCCGCGAGGCCCGGACGCGCCGCGCGGATCGCGCGCGCGACGCTCGCCTCGACGCCCCTGCGCAGCCGAAGCACGCGCACGCGGCCGCTCGCGGCCTGCGCGACGCGCGCGCGGAGCTCGTCGGGCCGGGCGCACCCGAGGATCGCCGCGAGCCGGTCGATCGACGACGGGCTCGCCGCGAGCGCCGCGCGCTCGACGTCGACCTCGTGGCCCATGACGCTCTCGGCCAGCACCTCGCCGCCCGCCGCGAGGATGCGCCCTCGCTCGGGCGCCCTGCGCGCCGCAGTACGCCTCGGGGCGCCCGCGCCGCACGCGACGGTGACCTGCACCGCCCTCGCGGTGAGCCCCGCGAAGATCACCGCGGCGACCCCGGAGAGCCATCGGGCGCGCGCGTTCAACGAGCCGGGATCGTCCATGCGTGGCCTCCAGCGGGGAGCGCGAAGCGAAGGGCCCCCTGGGCGTACCACCGCGGCGCGGCGCGCTGCAAACCGCGCGGCATACCCAACGCCCGCGACGGTCTGGTAGCGTTCGCGCCATGTCGACGCACGCCGCCATTCACACCGAACGCCGCGGGCACGTGACCGTGGTGACCCTCGACGACGGCAAGGCCAACGCGCTCACGTCGCCGTTGATGAACGCGCTGCGCTTCACGCTGCTCGACGCGGCGTCGGTGTCGGGCGCGATCGTGCTCGCGGGGCGCGCGGGATTCTTCTCGGGCGGGCTCGACATCAAGCTCCTGCCCACGCTCCCGCACGCCGAGCGGGTCGAGATGGTCAAGGACCTCGGGCGCCTGCTGCTCGACCTGTTCCTCTTGCCGCGGCCGGTGATCGCGGCGGTGACGGGGCACGCGCTCGCGGGCGGCGCGCTGCTCGCGTTCGCATGCGACGCGCGCCTCGCGGCCGACACGCGGCTGCGCTTCGGGCTCAACGAGGTGGCGATCGGGCTGCCGGTGCCCTCGTTCGGCGTCGAGATCGCGCGCGCGGCCGTGCCCCCGCAGTGGCTCGCCGACACCGTGATGCACGGCAGGGTCTACACCGCCGAGCAGGCGCAGGCGCACGGCCTCGTCGAGTCGGTGCACTCGCCCGACGTGCTGCTGCACGCCGCGACCGCGCGCGCCGAGAGCGTGTCGGGCCTCGCGCAAGGGGCGTACGAGGCCACCAAGCGCCGCCTCCGCGGCGCCGCCGCCGACGCCGCGCGGGCCACCCTCGACGACGAGATCGAGAGCTTTCTCAAGGGCTTCGCGCCGTGACCCCGGCGCGCCGCCTCGCGCTCGCCCTCGCGCTCGCGCTGGGGGGCTGCGGCGCGCCCGACGACGTCGACGACGACGCGACCGCCGACGCGCCCGACGAGCCCGAGACCCTCCCCGACGTGGCCCCCGACGAGCCCGTCGTTCGCGACGGAACCTCCGACGCCCTGCGTGACGCTCCGCCCGACGCGTCGCCCGACGCGCGCGATGGTTCGGACGCGAACGACCTCGACGCGGCCGACGTGCGCGACGGCGCGGTCGACGCCCCCCGCGACGTGCGCGACGCCGCGGCCGACGCGCCCCGGGATGTGCGCGACGCCGCGGCCGACGCGCGCGACGCGGGCATCGACGCGCCGCGCGCCGACGCCTCGTGCCCGGCGGAGATGGCGCTCGTCGAGGGGCGCGTGTGCGTCGACCGGTGGGAGGCTTCGCTCGAAGAGGTGGGCATGGACGGCGGCGTCACGCCCTGGTCGCCCTACTACAACCCCGGCACGCGGCGCGTGCGGGCGGTGTCGCGCGGGGGCGCCGTTCCGCAGGCGTACGTCTCGGGCGCCGACGCGCAGGCCGCGTGCAGGGCCGCGGGCAAGCGCCTCTGCGCGCTCGGCGAGTGGCTCGCGGCGTGCCGCGGTCCCATGATGCAGACCTACCCCTACGGCAACACGTACGTGCGAAGGCGCTGCAACGAAGGGCGAACGCCGCACCCGGTGATCCAGTTCTTCGGCACCTCGATGGGCGTGTTCACCTACGAGAACATGAACAACCCGGGCATCAACATGCAGGCGAACACCGTCGCGCCGACGGGCATGTTCTGGGACTGCGTCTCGCCATGGGGCCTCTACGACATGGTCGGCAACGTCCACGAGTGGATCGACGACCCGTCGGGCACCTTCAAGGGCGGCTTCTACGTCGACGCCGAGATCAACGGCCACGGGTGCCTCTACACCACCACGGCCCACGCGTTCACGTACCACGACTACAGCACGGGCTTCCGCTGCTGCGCCAACCCGAGGTAGCGCCCCTTGCGTCGCATCGCGCCGTGCCTCGTGCTCCTCGCCGCGTGCGGCCGGTCGCGCGCGCCGTCGAGCGAGCCCCCGGCGCCCGCGCTCGCCGCGCCGCCCGACGCGCCCGCGCGCGTCGAAGAGGAGGCCCCCGCCGTGGCGCCGTCCATCGAGCCCGCGCCCGAGGCCGACGTGCGCGCGCTCGTGCGGGGCGTGGAGCGCCTCGCGTGGAGGCTCTGGCCCGCGGCGTCGTCGCGACCGGGCAACCGCGTGCTCTCGCCCGCGTCGGTGGCCGTCTCGCTGGCGATGGCGTCGGCCGTCGAGCGCGGCGCCGCGGCCGACGAGGTGCGCGCCGAGCTCGCGCCCGAGCTCGACGCCGCGCGGATGCACCGCGCCGCGGGCACGCTCCTGCGCGCGTGGCAGTCGGAGCCCTCCGACGGCGGCGGGCTCCTCGCCGTGCAGCGCGTCTTCGTCGACCGCGCGGTGCGCTTCGAAGACGGCCCCACGGCCTCGCTGCGCACCCTCTACGGCGCGCCCGAGGGCGTGGTCGACACGGGCGCGCCCGAGGGCGCGCGGCGGCGCATCGACGGCTTCATCGCGGCCCGCACGCGCGGCGCGGTGCGCGGGGTGGTGCCCGAGCTCGCGGTCGTGGCCGACGCGCCCGCGATGGTGGCCTCGGGCGCGCTGGCCCGCTTCGCGTGCGAGGGAGACGTCTCCACGGTGCGCTTTCGCGTGGGGGGCGTGGCGCCCTCCGACGCGCGGTCGGCGCGCTGCCGCGGCGCGGTCTCGAGCGCGAGGGCCGACGGCTTCACGCTGCTGCGCGTGCCCGCGCGGGGCGGCGCCGTCGCGCTCGACGTGGTGCTCCCCGACGAGGGGAGGCGCCTCGCCGACGTAGAGGCGCGGCTCGACGAGGCGTCGGTGCGCGCGGCGATCTCGGCGCTGCGCCCCGGTCGCGCGGCGGTGAACCTCCCGACCGTTCGGGTGGCGAACGAGTCGCCCGAGGGACTGCGCAACGACCTCATGGGGCGCGGCCCCGGCATGCTGTTCGACCCCGAACGGTCGGACCTCGCGCGCCCCGGCGAGCGCGGCGGCTGGGTCTCGGAGCTCTACCACCGCGCGCGCTTCGAAGCCGACGTCGCGGCCGAAGGTGACGCGCCCGCGCCCGCCTTCGGGCTGGTGACGTACGCGGTCGATCGGCCCTTTCTGTTCGTGCTCCGCGACGCGCGCCTCGACACGCCCCTCGCGATCGGCCACGTTGTCGACCCGGGCGAATGACCTCGCTCCGCCACATCGCTCACCTGCTCGCGCTCGCGCTCGTCGCGGCCTGCGAGCCCTCGCCGCGCCCCGCGCCGCGCGCCGACGCGTCGGTGCGTGACGTAGCCCGCGCGACCGAGGCCGCGTGCGACCCGGCGCCCGCGTGCCCGACGGCCGACGCCGCGCGCGAGCGCATCGACGCGCTGCCCCAGTGGCGACGCATCCGTGACGTCGTCGCCGGGCCGGCCGAGTCGATCGACGTCGCCGAGGTGAGCCTGCTCGTGGCGCAGGCCGCGGACCCGACCGTCGACGTGGGCGCCACGCTGCGCCGCCTCGACGCGATGGCCGACGAGGTGCGCCGCGCGACGCCCGCGCGGTGCGAGGGCGCGTGCCGGCTGCGGGCGCTCACGCGGCACATCTTCGGCGTGTGGCGCTTCAGGGCCGAGGGCGACCCCAACGAGCTCTACAACGACCCCGCGCTCGACCTCATCGACCGCGTGGTGGCCACGCGGCGGGGCTACTGCGAGGGCCTGTCGCTGCTCTACCTCGCGCTCGGCCGCAGGCTCGGCATCCCCCTCGCGGGCGTGCTCGCGCGGCAGCACGTGTACGTGCGGTACACGGGCGCGGGCGGCCCCGTGGACGTCGACGCGACGCGCGAGGGCGCCCCCCCGGCGCCCGACCGCGAGCCGCGCGCGTGCATGGGGGGGAGGCTCTACGGCCGCGCGCTCGACCCGCGGGAGATGGCCGCGCAGGTGGTGTCGGTGGTGGGCATCATGGACGCGCTCCCCGCGCGGCGCGCGTGGCTCGACGCGGCCATCGCGCTGGCGCCCGACGACCCCGACCTGCGCAACAACCGCGGCGTGGAGCGCGAGCGCTGGTACGACCTCGCGGGCGCGCTCGAGGACTACCGCGCCGCGAGCGCGCTCGACCCCTGCGCGAGCTTCTACCGCGCCAACGCCGCCGAGGCCCTGCGGCGCATGGGGCGGCTCGACGAGGCCCGCGCGACGCTCGATGAGCTCGACGCCCGCGCCGCGAGGGGCGAGAGCGACGACGACCTCGTGTCGCGCGTGCTCGCGCGCGCCGACCTGGCGCTCGACCGCGGCGACGACCTCGAGGCGTCGCGGCTCTACGCGCGGGCGCTCGCGGCCTCGCACCGCGCGCCCATCGCGTGGGAGGCGCGCGGGCTCGCGAGGCTCGTGCAGGGCGACCCCCGCGGCGCGGGCGTGGACCTGCTCGCGGCGCTCGAGAGCGACCCCCGCGCCGAGACGCGACTGTGGCTGGTCGAGG